>JBIITU010000436.1:0-2835 GCA_044340335.1 Steroidobacteraceae bacterium | reverse complement strand
GCCTGACGCCGCCGACGCGCGCGAAGGAACTGATGATGCCTGCCGACAAGTGCATCCTGCAGTACCGCGACAAGCTCGACGAGTTCGAAGCCAGGGGCTGGCGACTCGACATGGAGGCGATCAAGGCCGCGCAGGCCAAGGGCGACGTCGCTTTTGCGATCCCGTCGCCCGCCCGCCGCGAGACCAACCTGTGGGTGCTCGACGAGGCGCCGCGCGTCAAGCCGTCGAACACCTCGATGGCGGCGACGCTGCAAGCCGCCGGCTGAAGCAGATCGGCACGCAGGGGCTGTGAATGGACGGGAGTGGCGCAAGTCACTCCCGTCCTCGTTTTTCAGGCAAGGATGCTGTCATGACGGAACGAGAACCGCCGGTTCGTGTCGGCCCCTGGGAACTGGCGCCAGGCATACAGCGCAGCAATTTTTTCGCGCTGCTCGGCGCAGCGTTCTTCTCGATCGGCCTGCTGACGCTCGTCGGCAACCTGCGCCCCTACCTGTTCAATGAAATGCTCGCGGTCCCGTCGGACGTGCAGGGCCGCCTCAGCGGCCTGCTCGACATCACGAGCGAGATACCCGCGCTGCTGCTGTCGAGCCTGATCGGCGCAGCGTCCGACAAACTGGGGCGACGGGTCCTGTATGCGTCAGGCTTCCTGATCCTCGCGCTGTCCTACTTCCTGTTCCCGTTCGTCTCCTACGGCCCGTCGCTGTTCCTGATGGTCATCGTGCTCGCCTGCGGCTCGACGCTGATCGCCGCGATGCTCGGCACCGTCATTGCCGACTATCCGCGCGAGACGTCGCGGGGCAAACTGGTCGGCATCAGCTTCTTCCTGAACGGCTTGGGCGTGGCCACGCTGGTCGGTGTCGCGTCGCAGCTGCCGAAGCTGTTCCAGGCGCAGGGGCTCGATGCCGTCACCGCCGGTCGCTACACCTACTGGACCGTCGCAGCGCTGTGCCTGATCCCGATGATCATCGTGGCGCGCGGCCTCGCGCGCGGCGTACCCGTCGCGGCCAGGCCGGCCGAGTCGGAACCCAAGCAGGGCGTGTTCGCGACGCTGCGGATCGGCCTGCAGGCCGCGCGCGACCTGCGGGTGCGCCTCGCTTACATGTCGGCTGCGGTGTCGCGCGCTTCGCTGTCCATCATCAGCGCGTTCTTCTTCCTCTGGATGATCAAGGCAGGCGAAGCGCAGGGCATGACCGTGTCCGAGGCTTATGCGCGCAGCGGCTCCATCTTCGCGACCATCCAGATCTCGGCGACGTTCTGGGCAGTGCTGGTGATTTTCTTCATCGATCGGATCAACCGGGTGCTGACGATGGCGGTGGGCTCTGCCCTCGCCTGCGCCAGCTACACGCTGTTCGGCCTGATCGACAATCCCTTCCAGCCGATCATGTACGCCGCCGCAGTATTCCTCGGCATCGGCGAAATGAGCGGCATCCTGGCCTCGCAGGCACTGGTGGGCCAGGTCGCGCCGGAACGCGGTCGTGGCGCCGTGATCGGCGTGTTTACGCTGTGCGGCTCGATCGGCATCTTCCTCGCCGCCGCCGTCGGCGGCTGGTTGTTCGACACCTGGCGACCCTCGGCGCCGTATATCATCATGGGCGTCACCAGCGGCCTGCTGTGCATCGCCGCGACCTACGTCTACCGCGTGACGCAGAAATGACGACGCATGAATGAACTGGAGTTCCTGCGCAGCCAGCTGCGGCTGGAGGGCACCCATTACGAACAGCAGCGCGCCCTGCTCGGTCGCTGCCTGCAGGCCGTGGCGAAGGGGGAGCAGGTCGGCGTCGTGACCCTGGCAGCGGCTGCGTACGTCGTGTTTGCGCTGCGCCGCGCCGTGCGCAGGGACCACGTGCACGCAGATCAGGTCGAATCGCGGGTCGCGAACGCAACTGCGCTGGACGCCGGACAGCGCGCCATGATCCTCGCGGCGGTCGCCCGCAGCCGCGCCGACTCGAGCGAAGCGCAGGCGGCCGTCGAAGCCCTGGCCTCCGGACTGCAGACAGCCACGGCGGCATGCCTCGGCGAAGCGGCCCTGGGCGCCTGCCACTCGTTCGATCACTGGGCACAGAGGTTCAAGCCAGCGGGCCGCGATGCACTCGAACCGTGGTTCGACCGGCTGTACGATGTCAGTGACTGGCGGCGCGTCGCCCTGACCGATGCCGAATCCGTGTTCGAAGAACGTCGACTGCACGACACGGCAGTGGCCGCTGCCGGGGCCGCTGGACTGCTTGCCTGAGCTGCGCCGATGAGCGACGACGCCATCGCAGATCCGCATGTCATCGTTCTCGCAGCCGGTGAGGCGAAGCGCTTCGGATCGCCCAAGCAGCTGGTGCGCATCAATGGAAGACCGCTGCTGCACGCAGTCATCGGCCGCGGCGTCGCGGTGGGCGGCCACGCCGTGATCGTGGTGCTGGGAGCGTATGCTGCGGAACTCGCGCCGTTGCTGCGCCACACGCCCGCCACGGTCGTCATCAACCGTCAGTGGCAGGAAGGCATGGGCAGCTCCCTGCGTACCGGCATCGCCGCGTTGCCGGGCACGGCCGAAGCCGCCCTGATCCTGCTCGCGGACCAGGCGTCGGTGACCGCCGAGGACCTCAAACGCCTGGTGGGATCCTGGCGCCGACAGCCAACGCAGATCGTCGCGGCGCAGTACGGCGCGACCGTAGGCGCGCCCGCAATCTTTCCGCGCTGGTGCTTCAGTGAACTCGGCGGCCTGCGTGGCGATCAGGGCGCGCGGGTGCTGCTGCGCCGCCACGCCGCTCGCCTGGTGCGCGTGCCAATGGCTTCCGCCGCCGTGGACATCGACACCCCGGAAGACCTGCTGATGATCGAGGCAGCGCA
>JBIITU010000435.1:0-2842 GCA_044340335.1 Steroidobacteraceae bacterium | reverse complement strand
TCGACGATCGCGAACCTGGTCGAGAAGCGCCTGTTTGCGTTGGGGCGGCACACCTATCTGCTGGACGGCGACAACGTCCGGCACGGGCTCAACAAGGATCTCGGCTTCACGGCGGAAGATCGCGTCGAGAACATCCGGCGCGTCGCGGAGGTCAGCCGCTTGATGGCCGATGCCGGCCTGATCGTGCTGGTGTCGTTCATCTCGCCGTACCGCGCTGAGCGCAGCATGGCGCGCGAGCTGCTCGCTGCCGGCGAGTTCGTCGAAGTGTTCGTCGACACGCCGCTTGCCATCGCGGAGGCGCGCGATGCCAAGGGCCTGTATGCCAAGGCGCGGCGCGGGGAATTGCGCAACTTCACCGGCATCGATGCGCCCTATGAAGTGCCGGAGCGGCCGGAGATCCGCATCGACGGTGGCCAGGACAGCCCCGAGGCCGCCGCGGAGCGCATCGTCCGGTATCTGGATGAAGGCGGCTACCTGGGTTGAAGCCGGCTCAATCCGCGAGGCCGGCCAGCTCCAGCGTGCGCAGCGCCTGCGTCAGGTGCAGGCGTTCGACCATGCGCCCATCCACACGCAGCGCGCCGCGCCCGGCATTGGCCGGGTCGGCGAAGGCGTCGACGATGCGCTGCGCCGCCGCGATCGCCGCAGCGTCCGGTGCGAACGCTGCATGACAGGGTTCTATCTGGCCAGGATGGATCAGCGTCTTGCCGTCGAACCCGAAAGCGCGCGCCTGGCGGCATTGGCGCGTGAGGCCATCGACGTCATCGAGCTCGTTGTAGACGCCATCGAGCACGGCCAGCCCGTGCGCGCGCGCCGCCATGACGAGCAGGAACAGACCGGGCTGCAGCGGCACGCGGTCGACATCCGCTTCGATGCCGGATTCCTTGATCAGATCGTTCGTGCCTGCGACGAGGCAGCGCAGCGGTCCGCCGCTGCCGGCGATGGCATCGAGGCGCAGTAGGGCGGCGGGCGTTTCGATCATGGCCCAGAGCGCGACGTGCGGTGCATCGGCGAGCAGCACTGCGGCGCGCTGGAGCGCGGCGACGCTGTCGACCTTGGGCAGCAGCAGCGCGGCAGGGCGGGCCGGCAACAGGGCCGCGACATCGGCCGCACCCCACTCGGTATCGAGCCCGTTGACCCGCACGACGATTTCGCCTGCCTGGAAGCCGCCGCTTTGCACTGCGCCGAGCGCCTGCGCGCGCGCGACGACCTTCGCCTCGGGTGCAACGGCGTCTTCGAGGTCGAGAATCAGCACGTCACATGCCAGGCCGCGCGCTTTCTCGAGTGCGCGGGCATTCGAGGCGGGAACATACAGTGCGCTGCGACGACGCGGCATGGCTGGTGCTCAGCGAGCGCCGGGGGCCTGGACCGAGAGCGCGAAGTCGCGCAGCTCGCTGTTGAAGCGATCGGGACGCTCGGCGAAGGTCGAGTGACCTGTCTGCTCGAACACCGACACGCGCGCATCCATGAACTGCGGCGCGAGCCCGCGAAGCTGATCCGGCGTCGCGACGCGGTCCTGGTCGCCGATGACGAACAGCACGGGGCTGCGGAACAGCGGGATCACGTCTTCATGTTGCATGTCGCGACCTGACATGAGGCGGCGCGCGTAGGCCGGCAGCATCAGGGTGCCGGCGTGCATGATGCGTCGGATGTCCTCGGGCAGTGGCGCGGCGCCCATGATGTTGACGAACGCGTCGCCGCCGGCAATCGCCTGCTCGACATCCGGGCTGAATTTCGCACTCGCTGCGACCATGGCGCGCATGCGTTCGACGCTGGCCGGATCAGTGGGCCGCGGCAGCATCCCGCCGTGCGACCCCGCGAGCACGGACCCGGCCACGTTGTCGGTGCCGTAGTGGCGGACGTAATCGGCGATCCAGTAGCCGCCCGCAGACCAGCCCACCAGCACCGGGCGCACGAGCCGCTTGGCGGCAATCACCGCGGCGATGTCATCCGCCCAGAGCTTCGAATCGAGGTACGCCGCCGCCGTCAGCGGCTTGCCGGTGCAGCCGTGGCCGCGGGCGTCCATCGCGATCAACCTGAAATCGCGGGCGAGGTCAGACTCGAACTGCCGCTTGAACACGGCGTAGGTCTGCGAGAAGCCGTGAATCAGCAGGATGGCCGGCCCCTGCGGGTTGCCCGTTTCGGCGACGCAGATGGGCATCCCGTCTGGCGCCGTCACGAAGTCGACGACGAGCGCCGGCGCGGCGGGTTGCGGCGCAGTTGGCGACTGCGCGCTGCCCGCCGGTGCGAGGGCACCGGCGAACAGCGCCGTGGCGACGAGCGCAGGCCACGCAGGGCGACGACGGCGCATCGGCGTCAGCCTCCTCAGTCGATGGCACCCAAGCGATAGCGGAAGTCGATGCCGAAGCTGCGGATCGACGGCTCGACCTGCACGCCGCTGAAAAACGCCTTCTCGTAGGCGGCCGAGAAGTACTCTTCGTCGAACACGTTCTCGGCGTACACGTTGACGTTCCAGCGCTTGTTGCCGACGCCGGCGCGCAGGTTGACGACATCGTAAGCCGGCGAGATGAACGGGAACACTTCGTAACGCAGCGCGAAGGTGTTCGACAGCTGCTCGGAGCGGTGCTGCCACTCGAGCCGCAGGAAGCCTTCGGTGTCGCCGCGCAGCTCGCGCGTGTACTGGGCGTTGGCGCCCAGCGTCCATTCTGGCGCGTTGATCAGGCGCTTGCCGCTGGCATTGATGACCTGGCCGTCGATCAGCGCATTCCTGTAGTCGCCGTAGTTGGCGTCAAGATAGCCTGCCTGCGCGCCAACGCGCAGCGAGTCGGTGACCAGCGCCTCGACGCTGAACTCGATGCCCTTGCTCTCGGCCGAGGTCGCGTTG
>JBIITU010000069.1:0-11479 GCA_044340335.1 Steroidobacteraceae bacterium | reverse complement strand
CGCCGTACTGAAGCTGCCGGGCGCTTGTGCTGGCGCGCGGTTCAGTCGATCGCGGCGACGAGGTTCTGGCGCCGGGGTCTTCCGCGTACCGGGTGGCGCACTGCAACGGGCGCCGGCGAGTATCCGATCGCTTCGCCCTCCCGTACTTCATCGACGAATGGGCTCTGCACCCTCACGCTTCCATAGCGCGCGCGGTGATGCAGATCTTCAGGTAGCAGCACGGCACAGCCCTGCAGCTGTGCGGCAGCGACGACTAGCGCATCCCACCACGATAACGGCGCAGCCTCCGCGAGCGATCGTGCACGCCGCATCAGGGCCACATCGGTGGCCTGCGGTTGCCAGGCTGCAGCTTGCGCTTGACGGTGAGGAAGTACTCGTTGAGCACCTGCACGCTGTTGCTTGCGCAGGTCGCGAGTGTCGCGTGCGTAGACCAGTATTCATTGAATGTCTATTAACACCCGGATGTTTTCATGTCAGTATATTTACCCGGATTCAAAGGACTGACATGGCACAGGAAGTTGATTCTTTTACCGTTTTCGACGGCACTCGCCTGCTCGGCGCCGGCTCGCTGCCCCAGGCCACGCGCCTCGCACAGCGCGCCTTGGGCGGCGACCCCGAAGGTCCGGTGCTGATCTTCAACGACCGTACCGGCGCGGTGGTCGATCTCGATCCGCTGCAATCCGAGGCGCCCGAGCCCATCGTCGAGAGCGATGCCGACCCCGCGACCCCCGAGCCCAGCGATGCGCGCGGCCGCGGGCGACCGCGACTCGGCGTCGTGCCGCGCGAGGTCACGCTGCTGCCGCGCCACTGGGACTGGCTCGCGGAGCAGCCCGGCGGTGCGTCCGTTGCGCTGCGCAAGCTGGTCGAGGCCGCGCTGCGCGCAGCGGCCACTGAGCTGGGGCCGGACGCGCGGCGCCGCGCGCAGGAGCGCGCCTACCGGTTCATGACCACGATGGCCGGTGACATGCCGAACTATGAGGAGGCGACCCGCGCGCTGTTCGCGGACGACGCCGCGCGCCTGGCGGCGCTGATCAAGGACTGGCCGGCGGATATCCGAAAGCACGCCCTGGCGCTGGCCAAGGTCCAGCCGAGGAAGTCGACCGCTGCGTGATGCGCACTACTCATGCGCATTGCAAATGCGTATGATGCCGCGCATGAGCCGGACCTACGATCAGCTCGCCTCTCGGAAGGCCACCAACCTCAGCGTCAACGAGGACCTGCTGGCCCGCGCGCGCGCGCACAACATCAATCTTTCCGCGACGCTCGAACAGGCACTGATCGAAGCGCTGCGTCGCAAGGAGCGCGAGGCCTGGCTGGCCGAGAACCAGACGGCTATCGAGCGCTACAACGAGCGGGTGGCGCAGCACGGGGTCTTCAGCGACACGCTGCGCAGCTTCTGATGGCGCAGTTCGTCGTTTACCGCAACGCCAATCCGGCCACGCGGCAAGCCACGCCCCTGCTGCTCGAGGTGCAGCACGATCTGCTGGCGACTCTCGCGACCACCGTGGTCGTCCCGCTGCGGCCCGTGTCCGCCATGAAGGGAGCGACGCTGCGCACGCTGACGCCAGTCGTTGAAGTAGAGGGGCGCGACTATGTGCTCGTCACCCCCGAACTCGCCGGTGTGCCGCGCAAGGCGCTTGGCCCCGCGGTAACGAACGTCGAGGCGCAGCGCGGCGCCGTGATGGCCGCGCTCGATCTGCTGATCAGCGGCATCTGATACGCACTTGGCGAAACGGTGTTGCCCGGTCGTCGGGCTTTTCGTCACGCGTTACGCCAGTTACCTGTCGACGTCGTCCGACTGAAATTCGACACCGACTCGCGCTGCCATCGCCGCCAGTGATTTGTCGAGCGTCCACAGGCGCGTCTGCGGTGTCAGCAGCGCCGACGCGAGCAATGCGACATCCGTTGCTCCACAACCGGTGTCGAAAAGTTTGCGTCGCTCGATGAGCGCGAGGATTTCGTCCGTCGTCGCGACAACTGCAGGCCGAAGTTTCCGAAGCTCGGCCAAAGTCCTCGCGCGCGGCGCGGGCGGCGTGCCGCAGGCCAATTCGATGACGACGAGCGGATGACAAAGGAGCTGGTCCAGGGCGAGCAGCGATTGCAGCACCGGGTTCGCACGCCGGAAATGCGCGACCCAGACGGACGTGTCCGCCAGGACCAGACTCACCGTGTTCGACCACCAGCGACTCGCCGCCGCGGGATGTCCTTCATTGCCGGAGCCTGGCCCCCGAGCGCCGCGAGACGCTTGCCAGCCTGTACGCGGACGAACACCTTGACGGCTTCCCGAATCAGGTCGGCCTTGTCCATGCCTGGATCCGCCACCGCTACCGCGCTTGCGTACAGCTCGTCGTCGATGGTGATGGTCGTTCGCACAGAGTTACCCCTTGCTTCAGAATAGATGCAACTTAGCATCAATACTGATGCCCATCAAGAACCCATGGACCGTCGGCTGTCACCGGCGAGATTACGTTGCTGCCCGTCGTGCCAATGAGTTTCGCTTACCGGCCACGTTGCGGGCTCAGGCTTGACGACTAAGGTCGTCTTCTACGCCCAGAAAGCACGTACGGCACATAAATGAGAGTGAACGCCAGTGAAGAAAGAAGAAGGGCGTTCAGGTTCCATGCGTTCCAACGCGCCACCGCTTCGTAGTCTAGAACAACCCCTACGCCCTGTAGCTGTATCTGATAGACGGTATGTGTGCGCGAATCTGGATCGAACCAGATGCAGACCTTCCTGTCCTGTCTTACCGACGCAAGGACCGCATCCCAGTACGGGGCTCTGCCATGAATCGTGCCTTTATCTCCGCCGCGAACATCGAACCGCAAGACTGGCGACTTCGGCAATCCGAGGATCGACTCCCGTTGCTCGACTGCGACGCTTTCAATCTCCGCCTGCGTACAGGCAACGGTCAGTGCGTCGAACGGCGTCACATCGTTTGTCACCTTCTCATACACAAAGAAGGTGCAAATAAGGAGGCTGCCGACGACCGTGAATTTATCCTGAGCAGAGAGCTTCCCCAATTCAATCACCCGCATTGGTAGCAAGAAAGCTCAAATCAGTAGGTCTACGACGTCCCCCCCGTCTCGACTAGCGGATGACTTTGCAGTCGTCCGGCATCCGCGCTACACCGCGAAATAGAACGCAGTGCTGACGCGTTCGATCTCGCCATAGTCGCGCCACATCAGGCGCATCACGTGCAGATCATCGGCGGGGCCGACCAGGTCGCCGCCAGCTTTGCGGATCGCGTCGATGAGCGCCGCATCCAGCTCAGCCTCGCAGACGACGGCCAGGGTGCGCGCCGGCGCGGCGGCGCCGGGCTGCGTGGCGCTGACGAGATAAGCCTTGCGAATCTCGGATTGACGGCGAAACGCCTGCACCCACCGCGCCTTGAGTTCCCGGTCTGACTCGCTGTCGAGTTCGGCGTGGTAGGTCACGCTCGGTGGCGATGAGACGCGGGGGCGCGCACCCTTCTGCGGGCGCCGGAACCACTTCCCGAAACTCGCGAACAGCGCCTTCATCGTGAACGTGCTCCGCGCTGCGCCGCGTGTTGGCCTCAGTGCTTCTTCGCTGCCTGAATCGCCTGCCAGATCCGGTGCGGGGTCGCCGGCATCTGGATGTCGGTGACGCCCACGGGCTTCAGCGCATTCAGCACTGCTGCGATCACGGCGGGTGGCGCAGCGATCGCACCGGCTTCGCCACAACCCTTGACGCCCAGCGCGTTGTGCGGCGACGGCGTGCAGACGTAGTCGGTCTTGAAGCTCGGCAGGTCGTCGGCGCGCGGCATGGTGTAGTCGACGAAGCTGCCAGAGAGAAGCTGGCCGCTGTCTTCGTCGTACACGCAGTTCTCGAGCAACGCCTGGCCGACGCCCTGCGCGACGCCGCCGTGCACCTGGCCATCGACGATCATGGGATTCAGGATCGGGCCGAAATCATCGACAACAGCGTAGTTGACGATCTCGGTCGTGCCGGTATCCGGGTCGATCTCGAGTTCGCAGACGTGCACGCCGGCCGGGAACGTGAAGTTCGCCGGATCGAAGAACGCGGTTTCCTCGAGGCCGGGCTCGATCTGGTCGCTGGGCCAGGCCGCAGGCGCATGCGCGAGGAAGGCGATCTCGGGGAACGAAATGCCGCGATCGGTGCCGGCCACGACGAAGCGGCCGTTCTCGAAGCGCATGTCGCCCTCGGCGGCCTCGAGCAGGTGCGAGGCGATGCGCTTGCCCTTTGCGATGACCTTGTCGAGCGCCTTGACGATCGCGGTGCCGCCGAGCGACAGCGAACGCGAGCCCACAGTGCCGATGCCGAACTGCACGATGCCGGTATCGCCGTGCACGATCTCGATGCTCTCCATCGGCAGGCCGAGCCGCTCGCTGACGAGCTGCGCGAACGTGGTCTCGTGGCCCTGGCCATGCGAGTGCGTGCCGGTGATGACGACGACCGAACCCGACGGGTTCACGCGGATGGTCGCGCCTTCGAACATGCCGCTGCCGCCGCCCGCCGCCATGATGATCTTGGACGGACCGGCGCCGCAGGCCTCGATGTAGCTCGACACGCCGATGCCGCGCAGCTTGCCGCGCTTCGCCGCTTCCGCGCGGCGTTGCTCGAAGCTGGCGTAATCGCTGAGCGCGACGGCCTTGTCGATGACTTCCGGATAGTTGCCTGAGTCGTACTCGGACCCGAACGGCGTGCGATACGGGAACGCCGTCGGCGCGATGAAATTGCGGCGACGGATTTCGATCTGGTCTAGGCCGAGATCGCGCGCCGCCTGGTCGACGATGCGCTCGATCACATAGGTGGCCTCGGGACGACCCGCGCCGCGATACGCATCGACCGGCACGGTGTTGGTCCACGCACCCTGCACGTCGCAATACGCCGTGGGGATCACGTAGGTGCCGCACAGCATCGGCGCGTAGTAATAGGTGCAGATCGCCGGGCCGAATGTCGAGTAGTAGGCACCCATGTTCGCCTTGGTGCTGACGCGCAGCGCCAGGAACTTCGCATCCTTGTCGAGCGCGAGCTCGACATGCGTGACGTGATCGCGACCATGCCGGTCGCTGACGAACGCCTCGCTGCGCTCGGCCGCCCAGCGCACGGGCCGGCCGACGCGCTTCGCGGCCCACAGCACGATGACATCCTCGTTGTAGTGGAAAGCCTTTGAGCCGAAGCCGCCGCCGACATCGGGCGAGATCACGCGGATCTTCGACTCGGGCACTTTCAGCGTGGCGGTGGCGAGCAGAATGCGCTGCACGTGCGGGTTCTGCGACGAGAGCCACAGCGTGTACTCGCCCTTGCCCTCGTCGTACTCGCCGGTCGCCGTGCGCGGCTCCATCGCATTGCAGATGATGCGGCTGTTGACGACATCGAGCTTCGCGACATGCGCCGCCTTCGCGAACGCCGCATCGGTCGCGGCCTGATCGCCGATCTGCCAGTGGAACGCGACATTGCCCGGCGTCTCGGGCCAGATCTCGGGCGCACCGGGCGCGAGCGCGCGCTCGATGCTGGCGACGACGGGCAGGTCATCGATGTCGAGTTCGATCAGCTCGGCGGCATCCTTGGCCTGCAGTGCCGATTCGGCGATGACGACGGCGATCGGATCACCGACGTGGCGCACGCGATCGACCGCGAGCGGCGAATGCGGTGGGTTGAACTGCGGCTTGCCGCTGATGTTCTGCGTCATCCAGCCGCAGGGCAGATCGCCGATGCCATCGGCCTTCAGGTCGGCGCCGGTCAGCACGTCGACGACACCAGGTGCCGCCTTGGCCGCGCTGACATCGACCTTGCGCAGCACCCCGTGGGCCACCTGCGAACGCAGGATGTAGGCAAAGGTCTGGCCCGGCCGGACGATGTCGTCGGTGTAGCGGCCGCGGCCGGTGATGAAGCGCTGATCTTCGACGCGCGGAACCGAAGCTCCGAAACCCGTGCTGCTCATGCCATATCCCCAAGGGCGATGGGATAGTGATTGCATCGCCTCCCGACGATGGTAGCCTCCCGTTCGCCGTCGAGGGAAGGGAGAACAGCGTTGGCGATCACTGGCGAGTACCGCATTGCAGCCCCGCGCGAAGCCGTCTGGGCCGCGCTCAATGATCCGGAGGTCCTGAAGGCCTGCATCCCGGGCTGCGAAGAGCTGACCAAGCTGTCCGATACCGAGATCGACGCCCGGGTCGCGGCGGCGCTCGGCCCCGTCCGCGCCACCTTCGCGACCAGGATCCAGCTGTCCGACATGAATCCGCCGGAGTCCTACACGATCAGCGGCGAGGGCAAGGCCGCGGCCGGCTTCGGCAAGGGCAGCGCCCAGGTCAGCCTGACGGAAGATGGTGCCGTAACCGTGCTGCGTTATTCCGCCGACCTGCGACTTGGCGGTAAGCTCGCACAGGTGGGATCGCGGCTCCTCGAGGGGGCCACCCGCCAGCTCGCGGACCAGTTCTTCGACGCCTTCGCGCAGCGGCTCGACGCCGGCGCGGCGAAGCAGGCTGAAGTCGCCGCTGAATCGGGCACGGCCGAGGCCACGGGCGCCGCGGGCGGTGCAGCGGGCTCCAAGCTCGGCTGGATCGCTGCCGCGGCGGTCGTTGCCGCGATCGTGGTCTGGCTGCTGTCACGTTAAGGATTCGACAGGGGAAAGCGCCGCATGAAGGTCAGTCTCGAAGTGAATGGTCGCGCCGTATCGGCCGACGTCGAAGAGCGCACGCTGCTCGTCGATCTGCTGCGCAAGAACCTGCGCCTCACGGGCACGCACGTCGGCTGCGACACCTCGCAGTGCGGTGCCTGCGTCGTGCATGTCGACGGCCGCGCGGTCAAAAGCTGCACGATGCTCGCCGCGCAGGCCGATGGCGCGAAAGTCACGACCATCGAAGGCCTCGCGCCCGCCGGCAGCCTGCATCCGGTGCAGGCGGCGTTCCGCGCCAACCATGGCCTGCAGTGCGGATTCTGCACGCCGGGCATGATCATGACCGCGGTCGAACTGCTGCAGCGCAATCCGAACCCGACCGAGCAGGAAATCCGCGACGGCCTCGAAGGCAACATCTGCCGCTGCACGGGCTACCACAACATCGTCAAGGCGGTGGCTGCCGCCGCGCAGACGCTGCGCACCACGGGCTGAGGGCGTCACATGTATTCATTCGAGTACCAGAAGCCGACCGACGTGAAGTCCGCCGTGCAGGCCGCGAGCGCCAGCGGCGAGCACAAGTTCATCGCCGGCGGCATGACGCTGCTGCCGACGCTGAAGCTGCGACTCGCGCGCCCGGACAGCCTGGTCGACCTGACCCGAATCGCCGAGCTCAGCGGCATCCGCATCGAAGCGAACCGCGTCGAGATCGGCGCGATGACACGCCACGCCGATGTCGCGCACTCCGCCGAGCTGCGGCGCGCGCTGCCAGCGCTGGCATCGCTCGCGGGCGGCATCGGCGATCCGCTGGTGCGCAATCGCGGCACCATCGGCGGTTCGATCGCCAACAACGACCCGGCGGCGGATTACCCGGCGGCCGTGCTCGGCCTCGGCGGCACGGTGATCACCGATCGGCGCGAGATCGCCGGCGATGCTTTCTTCACTGGCATGTTCTCGACCGCGCTCGATGCGGGCGAACTGATCACGCGACTGCGCTTTCCGATTCCGAAGCGCGCGGCGTATGTGAAGTTCCCTAACCCGGCGTCGCGCTACGCGATGGTCGGCGTGTTCGTCGCCGAGACTGCGGGCGGCGTGCGCGTCGCCGTCACGGGCGCAGGTGCCTGCGTGTTCCGCGTCGCCGCTTTCGAAGCCGCGCTGACGAAGCGCTTCGCGCCCGAGTCGCTCGAGGGCCTCGGCGTGCCGGCCGACGGCCTGAACCAGGATCTGCACGGCTCGGCCGAATATCGCGCGAATCTCGTCAGCGTGATCGCGAAGCGCGCCGTCGCCGCCGCGCTCGCGGGCTGATCGCGCGCCGACGCGGACTCACGCTTGAGCACCGCACTGCCCGCTTCCGTCGACGCGACCGAAGCGCTGCTGCGCGGCCAGCAATATCTGGCCGACCGCACGCTGTCGGTCGTGCTGTTCCTCGCGCTGAAGCTGGGGCGCCCGCTGTTCCTCGAAGGCGAGGCCGGCGTCGGCAAAACGGAGATCGCGCGCGCCGTCGCCACCGCTCTCGGCCGCGACCTGATCCGCTTGCAATGCTACGAGGGGCTCGACGCCTCGGCCGCGCTGTACGAATGGAATCACCTGCGCCAGCTGCTCGAGCTGCGCGTCGCCGAGACCGCAAGCGGCGTCGATCGTTCGCGCAACGCGCTGACCGGCGCGATCTTCTCGCCCGAGTTCCTGATCAAGCGGCCGCTGCTGCAGGCGCTCGAACCGCATCCGAACGGCCCGCCGGTGCTGCTGATCGACGAGATCGACCGCGCCGATGAACCGTTCGAAGCGTTCCTGCTCGAGATCCTCGCCGATTACCAGGTCACGATTCCGGAGCTCGGCACGGTACGCGCCGCGCAGCCGCCGATCGTGATCCTCACTTCGAACCGCACCCGCGAAGTGCACGATGCACTGAAGCGCCGCTGCCTGTATCACTGGGTCGGCTACCCCGATGCCGTGCGCGAGCTCGAGATCCTGGCGGCGCGCGCGCCGGAGGCCGGCAGTGCGCTATCGCTCGAGATCGTGCGCTTCGTGCAGGGGCTGCGGCAGCGCCGGCTGCAGAAGCCGCCAGGCGTCGCAGAGAGCATCGAATGGGCACGCGCGATCGTCGCGCTCGGCCAGCACGCGCTGACGCCGCAGCTGCTGCAGGAAACGCTCGGCGTGCTGCTGAAGTACGAGGAAGACATCACCGCCGTGCGTGCGAACCTGCCCGGTGTCGACGCCGCCCGAGCCGGCGCCGGCTGAGGCTGCGTGGCCGCGTCCGCTGCAACCGCTGCGTTGACGCTGCCGCGACTCGCCACCGCGCTGCGCGACAGCGGCGTCAAGGTCGGCAGCGGCTCGGTGCTGATGGCAGCACAGGCGCTGGCCTGCGTCGATCTCGCGCGGCGCGATGACGTCCGCGATGCGCTGCGCGCCGCGCTCGTGCACGAGCCCGCCGACTTCGAACTGTTCGACAGCCTGTTCGCGTTGCTGTTTCCAGAGGAACGGCGCGGCGTCGACGGCAGCCAGCCCAACCTGCCGCGCTCCGAGGATCTGCCCCCCGCACCGGGCGGTCGCCGCATCGCTGCGGCACTGCCGCAGCCGAGCGTGCGGCAGATGCCGGCGCCGGAGATGATCGAGCGCGATGCCGCGGGCTCGGCATCCGACAGCGAAGTGCTGGCGAGCAAGGATTTCGAGCAGATGAGCGCCGCGGAACTCGAGCGTGCGCGCCGCCTGCTCGCTGCGGCACCACCCCGCGCCGCGCAGCGCCGCACGCGCCGGCTCGTGGCCGATGCGCGCGGTCGCCAGATCGACCTGCGCCGCACGCTGCGGCAGATGCTGCGCGGCCTCGATCCGCTGCCGCTGCCCCGGCGGCGGGCGCAGCACCGACCGCGCGACTGGGTGCTGCTCGTCGATGTATCGGGCTCGATGGCCGCGTACTCGCGCATGGCGCTGCATCTGGCCTGGGCACTGGCACGCCGCGGCGGCCGTCTCGAAGTGTTCACGTTCGCAACGCACCTGACACGCCTGACACGCGCGATGCGCACGGCCGACCCGGATGTCGCGCTGCAGACGGCGAGCCGCGCCGTGACCGACTGGGATGGCGGCACGCGCATCGGCGAGGCGCTCGCGGAATTCAATCATCGCTGGGCGCGGCGCGTGCTGACGCGTGATCCATGGGTGGTGCTGCTGACCGACGGCCTCGAGCGCAGCGGCGTCGAGCAACTGGACGTCGAGGTCGCGCGGCTCGCGCGCCAGTGCCGCGAGCTGATCTGGATCAACCCGCTGCGCCGCAGCCCGACTTACGAACCGCTCGCCGCCGGCGCTGCAGTGCTCGATCGGCACGCTTCGCGGCAATACACGGCGCACAATGTCGAGTCGCTGCTGGCGCTGGGCCAGCTGATCGAAACCCGGGCGCGCGGGCGCGGCTGATCCCGCAGGAGACCACCATGGCAGAAGCGAAGACGAAGACAACGCGCGTGTCGGTCCCGAAGTATCTCGCCGGCATCACCGACGACGCGCGCCGCGCCGACTGCGAAGCGCTTGCGGCGCTGATGAAATCTGTCACGCGGCAAGAGCCGGTGATGTGGGGCGCAAGCATCGTCGGCTACGGCAAGTACAGCTATGTGTACGACAGCGGGCGCTCCGGTGAGTTCTGCGCGACGGGGTTTTCATGCCGCAAGAGCGACATCAGCGTCTACCTCGTCGCGAGCGGGCCCAACCAGGATGAACTGCTGGCCCGTCTCGGCAAGCACAAGATGGGCAAGTCCTGCCTGACGATCAAACGCCTCAGCGATGTGGATTCCAAGGTGCTCAAGCAGCTGATCGCCGATTCGTACAAAGAGATCAAGCGGCGCTACCCGGAGAAGCAGTGACGATGCAGGGCTTGTTGACCGGCCAGCGCGTGCTGATCACGCAGGCCGACGATTTCATGGGCCCGGCATTCTGCGACGTCTTCGCGCAGCAGGGCGCCGAGGTGATCGCCGACCGTCGCGCGCTGTCGGCCACCTATGCAGCAGCGGCGATGATCGGCGACGCCGGCGACATAGACGTGCTGGTCGCGAATCTCGCGATCCGCGCGCCGAGCACGCCGGCAGTGGACGTGGATGAGTCAGAGTGGCGCGACGTGTTCGCCGCGCTGGTCGACCCGCTGCCGCGACTGCTGCGGGCGGTCGCGCCGCAGATGACTGCGCGACGCAGCGGCAAGATCCTCGTGATTGGCAGCGCCTCGGCGCTGCGCGGCATGAAGCGCGCATCGACCTACAGTGCCGCGCGCGGCGCGCAGCTCGCTTGGGTGCAGGCTGTCGGCGTCGAGTTCGCGCCCCACAACGTGCAGATCAATGCTATCGCGCAGAACTTCGTCGACAACCCGACGTATTTTCCGCCCGAAGTGCAGGCCAACCCGCGCTTCCAGGAGCGGCTCGCGCGCGAAGTGCCGCTGGGCCGGCTCGTCGGCGCGCACGAGGATGCTCAGTTCGCCGCTTACCTGTGCAGCGACGCTGCCGATTGCTTCGTCGGCCAGGTATTCCCGGTCTGCGGCGGCTGGGTCGGGCGCTGAGCGCGCTGCGCGCCCGCCTCAGAACTCGTAATCGAGCGCCATGATCTCGCCGTCCGCGCGCAGCGCGGTCGCAACCTCGACATGCGCGGGGTGCGGTGCATAGGCCGCGAGCGCGGCCTTGTCCTGCAGGATCACCATGACGCCGTGCGTGCAGCCATTGGCGCGATCAGTGAAGTTGCGCCCGACCGTCACGTCGAGCACGCCGGGCACGCGCTGCTTCAATGAGCGCAGCCCGGCTTCGTGCTGAGCGATCCGCTCGGCCGGCACGTCGGGGCGGAACTTGATCCAGACCATGTGATTGACGGGCATCGCGCGACTCCTGCTGGAACGTTGACTTGCCGTCGACCGAG
>JBIITU010000090.1:0-9881 GCA_044340335.1 Steroidobacteraceae bacterium | reverse complement strand
TCGTCGAACCCGATTGTTCATCGCACGTGGGTTCGAACCCCACGATGCGTGGTGCCAGTGAGATGTGGCGGAGAGGGTGGGATTCGAACCCACGTGCCGGTTTTACCCGACCATCCGATTTCGAATCGGCGCCGTTATGACCGCTTCGGTACCTCTCCCGCGAGGGGCGGTATTCTAGCCTAAGCCGAAAGCCGAAGTGAGGGGCAGATGCTGCCGAGAATGACGTTGGCCGGACTGCTGTTGCTGTGCCTGGCAGCCCTCCCCGCCCGCGCCGAGCTGCCCGCGGACATCCGCGAGCGCGGTGTCCTGCGGGTGGCCACGCTGAACCAGCCGACCACGTGGTACCTGGGCACCCACGGCCCCGAAGGACTCGAGTACGAGCTCGCCAGCGCCTTTGCCGCGTCCCGCAAACTGCGGCTCGAGATGTGGCCGGTGCCCGATGCTGCGGCGCTGCGCGATACGCTGAAGGCCGGCCTCGCGGACATCGCCGCGGCGCAGCTGACGGCCGGTGCTGCCGCGGACGACGCCGCGCTCGCCTGCACGCCCTACGATGAGGTCCTGCAACACTGGGTCTACCGGCGCGGCGAACGGCGGCCGCGAACCCTGGCGGACGTCGCAGCGGCGCGCGTGATCGTCGCCGAGGACAGCCCCGAGGCCGCGATGCTCGAACAGCACGCCGGCAAGCTCGACAGTACGCTGGAGTGGATCGCCCTCCCGAAAGGGGCCGAGCTCGATCCGCTCGACGCCATCAGCGAGGGCATCGCCGACGTGGCGCTGATCGATGGCTATCGATTCGTTTTCGAGCGCGCGCTGCATCCCGACATCGCAGTCGCTTTCTCGCTGCCGATGCGCCGACCGGTCGGCTGGCTGGTGCGACCCGACGCGCCCGGACTGCGGGACGCCGTCGATCAGTTCTTTGCTGCGAAAAAGCGTTCGGGGCTACTGAAGACGCGCGTGCAACGCTGGATGCAAAGCACGACCACGCTGCGCAGCGTCACGGCACGGGAGTTCGGCCAGCTGATCGAAACGCGACTGCCGCCCCTGCAGGGCTTTTTCGAACAGGCCTCGGTGCAGACGAGTGTCGACTGGCGTTTCCTTGCGGCGCTTGCCTATCAGGAGTCGCAGTGGAATCCGCGCGCCGAGTCACCGAACGGCGCGCAGGGCATCATGATGCTGATGCCAGCGACGGCCCGCTCGCTCGGCGTGCGCGACGCGTTCGATCCGCGCGAGAACATCCTCGCGGGCGCGCGCTACTTCGTGCAGGTCCGCGAGCAGATCCCTGCCCGCATCCCCGAGCCCGACCGCAGCTGGTTTGCCGTGGCTGCCTACAACATCGGCTACGGGCATCTCGAGAGCGCGCGCGTGATCGCGCAGATGCGCGGCCGCAACCCGGATCGCTGGGCCGACGTGCGCGACAGCCTGCCGCTGCTGTCAGACCCGGTCTGGAACGCGCGCGTGAAAACCGGCTATGCGCGCGGCTGGGAAGCCGCGCACACCGTCGATCGGGTCCAGCAGTTCGCCAGCGTGCTGGCCTGGCGCAGCACCCGCGCGCCGGCCGCCATCATCGCCACTCCGGAAAGCGCGCGTGCACCACGCGCTGCTCCTCGAACATGACTGGAATCGAGAGTCGCGAGCCGGGTTCGAACTGCAGCGCGAGGTCGCGCAACTTGCGCCGCAGCACGCGCGCCCGAAATTCGACCACACGCCCCTGGGCCAACCAGACCTGACCGCGGATCCTGTCATCGGCTTCCCAACCCGACAGCACTTCGAGTTCGATTCGCATGCCTGACTCGGACAGGTCGACGACGCGCCCGCCGCACTCGTCCGGCTCGGCCCACAACCGCACCCGGGGCTGACCCAGCAGCGGATACAGGAGTCGATACTCCGCCCGCTCGCGCATCAATCGGTCCCGCCCGGGGTCGCGACGGCTGGCGCGGCCTTCGTCATGCGAGCGCGTTTCCAGCCGCCGTGCAGGTAGTACGCGACAGTCATCACCATGGACAGCAGCGCCGACAGCGCGAAGCTCCACCAGATGCCGTCGGGGCCATACTGATCAGCGGCCCAGAACGACAGCGGCACGCGCACCACCCACAGTGAGACGAACAGGAACAACAGCGGCGCGATGACCGCACCGGCAGCTCGCACCACCCCGGACAGCACCATCGAGACGCCGAACATCACGAACGACCACAGGATGATGCGGTTCAGGTGCGCCGCAATCTCGACCGAGGGACTGCCGGCGGGCAGGAACAGCCCGACGGCGTGATGATTCAGCAGGTACAGCAGCACGATGGGAATGCCGGTCATCAGGAAATTGAACCCGACGCCGGTGCGCGCGATGTCACGCACGCGCTCCCAGAAGCCGGCGCCGATATTCTGCGCCGCCATCGACGACACCGCCGCACTGAGCGCGAGCGCCGGCATCTGCACGTAGTTCCACAGCTGCATGGCCGCAGCGAACGCCGCCGCCGTCTCGGAGCCGAACGGATTCACGACCGCAAACAGCATGACCATGCTGGAGGACAGCACGATCATCTGCAGCCCCATCGGAATGCCTTTGACGACCAGCGTCCGCAGGATGACGGGATCCGGGCGCAGCAGATGCAGTTCACCACGGTGCAGCGCGAGTGGATTCCCGCGCCGGTAGATGTGGCGCAGCATCGCGAGCAGGCTGACGATCTGCGCGATCAGGGTCGCCGTCGCGGAACCGGCGATACCCAGCGCCGGCAGCGGCCCCGCGCCGAAGATCAGCACCGGATTCAGCACGATGTCGAGTGCCACCGACAACACGAGGAAGTAGAACGGCGTCTTCGAATCACCCGCGCCGCGCAGTGCGGCCATGACGAAGAAGAACGCGTAGGACGGCGGCAATGCGAGCAACATCACGCGCATGTAGGACACCGCGTAGTCGATCGAGTCGGCGGGCGTCCCCATCCAGCCGAGGATGATCCGCGCGGACGGCAGCCCGAGCGCCGAGATCAGCACCGCGATGCCGAGGAAGAACGTCGCGCTGGTGCCGACCACGCGCTTCGCTTCGGCCGGGTTGCGCGCACCCATGTGCTGGGCGATCAGGATCGTCGCGGCCATCGTGATGCCGAACACGGCGCCGAGCAGCAGGAACATGACCGTGTTCGCGTTGGCGGTCGCCGACAACGCCGCGGGTCCGAGGAACTTGCCGACCCAGATTGCATTGACCGAACCGTTCAGCGACTGCAGCACGTTGCCCATCAGGATCGGCAACGTGAACGTGAACAGCGTGGCGGGGATCGACCCCGTCGTCAGTTGACTCGGCCCGCCCCTCATCGGCGACGCTCCGCAAAGAAGCGCTGCAGCAGCTCGGCGCACTCCTCGGCCAGCACGCCGCCGAAGACGTCGACGCGATGATTCAGCTGCGGCGCGCGGAACACATCCAGCACGCTGCCGGCACCGCCGGCTTTCGGATCCCAGGCTCCGAACACGACCCGCTGGACGCGCGCATGGATCAGCGCGGCCGCGCACATGATGCAGGGCTCGAGCGTGACATAAAGCGTGCTCCCGCCGAGCCGGTAGTCGCCCGCCGCCACCGCCGCAGCGCGCAGCGCGACGACCTCGGCGTGCGCGGTCGGATCATGGGTTGCGATCGGGCGGTTCCAGCCCGAGCCGATCACGGCCCCGCCACGGACCAGCAGGGCCCCCACCGGCACCTCGCCGGCTGCTGCCGCCGCGGCGCCGAGCGACAGGGCGCACCGCATCCAGTCGGCGTCCGTGGCACCGGGACCCGGGCTGGCAACGCTCATCGAACGGTCAGGCCATTCAACGCGACTGACCCCGCGACCCGCGGAATCGCCGGCTGTGCGGGCCGCAAACAAGGCATTCGTACCACTCCTGAGAGCCGCTCGTGGGCCAAAGGGCGCAATCTACTCCAGTTGGGCAGCGCAGCGAGAAACCGGCACCACGTCATTCTCGATCGGACCGCGAGGTGGCACCGTATCGCCTCAGTGGGAGACCGACGTCCGTGAGTCCGAACGCCCTGCCCTTCGCACCGCCTGGGCCTGCACATGAGTTGCTGGCCGACGAGCACCAGTCTGGCTGGCGCGGCACCCTGCTGCGCATGGGCCGTGCGCGTGCGGTGCTGCTGATCACAGCCGTGTCACTGCTGCTGTCGCTGCTGGTCACGACAGCGGTCACTGTCGCGATGGGCGACATTGATCGCCTCGCGACCGACCTGCTGGTCGCAGCGCTTGTCCCCTTGATGGTCGCGCCGGCCGTCAGCAGCGCGGCGATGGGCCTGCTGGCTGAAGTCGAAACGGCGCGCCGCGCCCTGCGCGAGGTCGCCATTCGCGACGGCCTGACCAACCTGTACAACCGGCGCTTCTTCGCCGCCCGGCTCGAATCCGAAGTCGCACGCACGCAGGGCGAACAGGCACCGCTGACCGTGATCCTGATCGACGTAGATCACTTCAAGCGCATCAACGACCTGTGGGGACACGCCGCTGGCGACGCAGTCCTGCAGCGGGTTGCGGACACCTTGATCGCCCACGTGCACCCTTACGAGATGTCGGCGCGATTCGGCGGCGAGGAGTTCGTGGCGCTGTTGCCGGGAGCAAGCCTCGCGGATGGCACCACGGTCGCCGAGCGGATTCGGGTGGCCATCGAGCAGCTGCGCATCCCGGCGCTCGGCGAGCGCGAAACGCCGCATGTCACTGCCAGCCTCGGAGTCGCCAGTCTGGGGCCGGGCCAGGAGACCGCCAGTGACCTGCTGCGACGTGCCGATCAGGCGATGTACGACGCGAAGGCCCGTGGCCGCAACCGCTGCATCTGCGCGAGCGCGGCTCAAGCGCCGGGCGGCAGGTAGATCTCCAGCCGTCGCTGGATCCCATCCGCAATGGCGGGTGACTCGAACAGCGTGACTTCCGGGCGCGAGCCCGAGCGCTGGGTCATGGCGGCATACCACGCCTCATCGTAGAACGCTTCCGCCTGGGCCAGCGTCGCCCATTCATAGACACCGCCCGCAACACCGGGCCGGTGCAGGAAGTATTTGCGGCGCAGGCCAGGAATGGCGACGTACGCCGGCCCAGCCTCTTCCAGCAGGCTGCGCATCTCGGCCGGCGATCTGCTGGTGTTGGCAGGAAAAGTCACGATCGCAACGATCGGGATGGCGGTCTCTGGCATGGCTGCGTCCGTGGCAGGTGATCTGGCAAGGATACCGCTGCCGCGCTGTCATCACGACGTAAGCAGTCGCCGGCATGCTGTCGGGCTTGGTCAGATGCATGCAAGGCGAGCGCATGAGCGAAGACGACGTCACCGACAACCGGTCGGACAATGCCTGCTTTGCCGACGTCCTCGCCCGACGGATCGGGCGGCGCGACGCCTTGGCCGGCATCGCCGCCACGGGACTCGGCGCGATGGCTGGCCTGTTCGTGCCGCAGCCGCTGCGGGCCCGTGGCGCCGGCCATGCATCGGCACGCGGATCGAAACGTGGCACGCCGGGTGTCGATCTCGGCTTCACGCCGGTCGCGATGAGCCGGCTGGATAGCGTCGTCGTGCCGCAGGGCTACACGGCCCGTCCCTTCCTGCCCTGGGGCACGCCGATCACGGGCAGCTACCCGCCGTTCCGTCCCGACGGCGGCAACTCCGCGGCCGAGCAGGCACAGCAGATCGGCCAGCATCACGATGGCATGCATTACTTTCCACTCCGCTCCGGTACCGCCGCCAACTACGCCGGCCTGCTGTGCGTGAATCATGAATACGTGCAGGTAAACACGCTGCATCCAAACGGGCCGACGCTCGTCGACGGCAAGCGCACGGTCGCCGAGGAGGCTCGCAAGGAGATTGCGGCCCACGGCGTCTCGGTGGTCGAGATCCGCCGCGACGGATCCGCGGGCAACTGGCGCGTGGCTCGGAGCCGCTACAACCGGCGCATCACCGGCGCGACACCGATGGAGTTCACGGGGCCGGCGCGTGGCTCGCCGTTGCTGCAGACGCGCTTCTCCCCGCGCGGTACCCGCGTCCGCGGCACGATCAACAACTGCGCCCACGGCGTCACGCCGTGGGGCACCTACCTGACCTGCGAAGAGAACTGGGGCGAGTATTTCTCCACGCAGGAGCCGCAGCCCGGGCGCCATCTCGCGCGTTACGGCATCGGCAAGCGTTCGAAACGCTACCGCTGGGAGGACCTCGCCGGCGCGGAGTTCGAACGCTTCGATGTCACGCCGCGGCCCGGCGCCGGCGCGCAGCAGGATGACCGCAACGAAGCCAACGGCTTCGGCTGGGTCGTCGAGATCGACCCGTTCGCGCCGCGATCGACGCCGAAGAAGCGCACCGCGCTCGGTCGCTTCGCGCACGAAGGCGCGTGGTTCGCGCCCGCCGTAGCCGGTCGCCCGCTCGTCATCTACATGGGCGACGACTTGCGCAACGAGTACATCTACAAGTTCGTGACCCGCGCACCCTGGGATCCCGCCAGCACCGACGGCAGTTGCCTCGACGACGGCGTCTTGCATGTCGCGCGCTTCGATGACGACGGCAGCGGCACCTGGCTCGCGCTCGACGTCAGCGACGCGGCCTTCCGCGCCGCCGCAGCGGCCAAGGGCATCTCCTTCGAAAACCAGGCGGATGTGCTCGTCAACACGCGCCTCGCGGCTGACGTCGTCGGCGCCACCAAGATGGACCGCCCCGAGTGGGCCGCCGTTCACCCCGTCACCGGCGAGGTCTACTTCACGCTGACGAACAATCTCTCGCGCAGTCCGGCGGCTACCGACGCGGCAAACCCGCGCGGCCAGAACCCCTATGGCCACATCATCCGCTGGCATGAAGCCGACCAGCGCGCCGAGGCGCTGCGCTTCGCGTGGAACATCTTCCTGCTTGCCGGACCTCCCGACGACAGCTCGCTGCCACGCGGCACGGGAAGCCGCGGCCCCGCCGACCCTGCCGCGGACATGTTTGCGAGTCCCGACGGCCTGTGGTTCGACCCGTTCGGCACACTTTGGATCCAGACCGACATGAGCGAGTCGCAGCTCACCGCGGGACCGTTCGGCAACAACCAGATGCTGGCCGCGAACCCCGAGACCGGCATCGTCAAGCGGTTCTTCACCGGCGTGCCGGGCTGCGAGGTCTCGGGCGTAGTCTCGACGCCGGACGGACGCACGCTGTTCGTCAACGTGCAGCATCCCGGCGAGCAGGGTGAAATCCCTGCGGGGGCGCGCTGGTCGTCGGCCTGGCCCGACGGGGGCACCGCACGCCCCCGCTCGGCCACTGTCATCGTGACCAAGGACGACGGCGGCATCGTCGGCACTTGAGCCGGCTCGTCGGCGGGTCAGCGCCTGCAGCAGCGCCGCAATGCGCGGGTCGCACCCGGCCGATGCGGTAGACTTCCGCCGCTGATCCAGACCGACCAGCCCCGAGGCGCCGGTCGCCGCGGACGCATTTCCGCCGCGGCCGACCAGATCACCCGGGCTGCCTGGGTGTTCGAGATGGTCGGCGTGGACGGCAGCGCAACCTGAATCGGAGCTGCAAAGGCACCCTCGCCCATGAACGCCTCGGCCCGCAAAAGCAATCACTCCCGTGCCGTGCAGACGCTCATCGCGGGCGTGCTCGCTGCCCTGCCGTTGCTCGCGACGCTGTGGCTGTTCTCGATGGGCTTCAGCCTGCTCTTCAGTTGGGTCGGGCCGGGAAGCGCCATCGGCCGCACCTTGGGCTCGCTCGGCGTCGGACTGTCAGGACATGAGTGGACCGGCTATGTCGCCGGTGTCGCCGTCGCACTGCTGCTGCTGTTCGCGTTGGGCCTGCTGGTCAAGCGCGGCCTCGCGGCATGGTTTGGTTCGGTGGTCGATGCCGTCGTCGGGCGCATCCCGATCGTGCGCACGGTCTATGAGACCGTCGAGAAGTTCGTCGAGATCGTCGCACAACGCGACGACTCCGCGTTCAAATCCATGCGCCCGGTGTGGTGCCATTTCGGCGACGACAGCAGCGTCGCCGTGCTGGCGCTGTTGTCATCGTCGCAACCGGTTCTCGTGGACGGTCGCGCCTGTTACGTGGTGATCGTGCCGACCGCACCGATACCGATCGGTGGCGGCTTGCTGTTCGTGCCGGTAGAACGCATCCGCCCCGCAGAGATCGGGATGGAGGCCTTGACCAGCATCTACGTCTCGATGGGCGTGACGGCGCCTGAATTCCTGCCCAAGGCGGTCGCGCGCGGATAGTCGACGTGTGCAGGACTGGCGTCGACGAGGTGATTGAGCACCGCGAACATGCCGTCGCTGCCGACGCCCGGAATGATGGTGCCGCCCACGGCGATGTGCTTGCGGCGCGCGATCCCCCAGCGACCGTCGCGGCGTTCCATGCGATCGAGGTAGAAACCATAGGCGTGCATCAGGTCCGTCTGCGGCCGCGGCGCGCCCGGAACGTTGGAGACGCTGAACTGGTAGGACGCGACATCCGCGCAATCGCCGTGCAGCCGGATAGAGACGTTCGACGCGCTGTGCCAGCGCTTGTCGATGCTGCGCTCGATGTCCATCAGCAGCGGACGAAAGTCCTTGCCGCTGCCCTTGAAGAACCCGTAGTCGATCTCGGCATCGTCGAAGAACACGGTGGCGAGCAGTTCAGCATCCAGCCAGTCGACAGCGCGCGAGTAACGCTCCAGCACCGCATGTATCGCGTCGGTATCCCGGCGTTGCGCGAGTTCGAGTTCCAGCTTCTCGATGCGTGCGGTCAGCGCCGAGAGATCCTGTGCCTGCGTCACGATTCACTCCCGGACGGATGCCGCAGTCCCTTGTAAGCCTTCTCCGGCCACAGAAAATGCAGCCTGACGTGGGCGATGAGCCAGCGCCCATCGACCTTGCGGTAGTCGTCTTCGTACATGCCGAGGTAGATCAGCGGATGATCATGACCGCCGCGCGATTCGAATATGCCCGGCTGCTGACGCGCCACGAGGTCGATCAGGTACCAGCGCCCGATCGCGGTCGTCGGCGAAGTGATCCGCAGGTGCGGATTCGTCGCCACGTGCAGCGTGTCGAACGGCGCCGCGATCGCCCCGATCACCTGCGCGTAGTTCGCGCGTATCGTGTCGCGGCCGTGCCACTCGCCATACGGGCCAAACTCGCAGACCGCATCTTCGGTAAACAGCGCTGCCAGCGCATCGACCTCGTGCGCATCGAAATGCGCCGAGTACGCACTGCGCAGTGCCTTGATCTCTTCCCGTGCAAGCAGTTCGTCGATCGTCATGCTCCCTCCAGCGCGCCGCGCCCAGGTGACCACCTCGGAATCATCGCAACCCAAGACCCGTCGCGGTGATCTGCAGCCGTTCCGCGTCCGTCTTCAGGAACTGTTCCAGATAGCCGCGCGCTGCAGCCTGCAACCTGACCCGCAGTGCGGGGTCTGGTCGCTCTTTCAGCGCCATCTGCGTGGTCGCCATGAACATTCCCAAGATGGCCATCTGTTCGTACGACTCCTGGATCTGGAGTGGAGAAGCCGCCGCAAGCTCGGGGGTTGCCGCGAGGACGGCGCGCATTTGCTCGACCAGAGGACCGAAACTGGCATCGGGAAAGCCCGTATCGCGGTACGCCATGAGGCTGCCCGCGACGAAAGCGGCGACCGCGCCGGCGAGTTCGCCCGCGGGAATGTCGAAGCGTTGCTCGATCGAGCGATACCCGTCGAGCAGCTCGCTGAAGGTGCGGCGGGCCTCCTCGCGCTGGCCGGCGGGATAGGTTTCGGCGAGCTTGTCTGCATACGCTCCGGGCCGCTGCAGCGCGCGCGCCCCGATCGGCGCCTCGGCATCGTCCGCACCGCTCTGCAGTGGGCGCAGCGAGGATTCGAGCGCCTGCCGATTGACCACACCCGCGGCAATCATCAGCGGCGTACCGGTATAGACAGGCACATGGATCTGCGCCTGCGCCGGGACCGCAAAC
>JBIITU010000067.1:0-11588 GCA_044340335.1 Steroidobacteraceae bacterium | reverse complement strand
CGATGCCACCAAGACCGACATCCGCGCCGCCGTCGAGCTGATGTTCCCGGTCAAGGTCGCTGCCGTGCAGGTCGTCAACGAATCCGGCAAGACGCGCCGCTTCGGCAAGACGCCGGGCCGCACCCAGGATTGGAAGAAAGCTTACGTCCGACTCGCGGCCGGCCAGTCGATCGACTTCGAAGCCCGCCCGGCGGCGAATCCGTAAGCGCGGGGAGGAGCAGACATGGCACTCATCAAGATGAACCCGACCTCGCCAGGCACGAGGTTCGTCATCAAGGTCAGCAAGGCGCACCTCTGGAAGGGCGGCCCGCACGAAGCGCTGACGCAGAAGCAGTCGAAGACCGCCGGACGCAATGCGTACGGCCGCATCACGACGCGCCACAAGGGCGGCGGCTCGCGCCAGAAGTACCGCCTGATCGACTTCCGCCGCAACAAGGATGGCGTGCCGGGTGTCGTCGAGCGCGTCGAGTATGATCCGAACCGCACCGCGCACATCGCGCTGATCAAGTACGTCGACGGCGAGCGTCGCTACATCATCGCGCCGAAGGGCACGAAGCCCGGCGACGAGATCCGGTCCGGCGCCGATTCGCCGATCAAGCCCGGCAACGCGATGGCGCTGCGCCACGTGCCGCTGGGCACGACGGTGCACAACGTCGAACTCAAGCCCGGCAAGGGCGGCCAGCTGGCGCGCAGCGCCGGCAGTTCGGTGCAGTTCACCGCGCGCGAAGGCATCTACGCCTACATCCGCCTGAAGTCGGGCGAGACGCGCAAGGTGCACGTCGACTGCCGCGCCACGATCGGCGAAGTCAGCAACGACGAGCACAACCTGCGCCAGTACGGCAAGGCGGGCGCCAAGCGCTGGCTCGGCATCCGCCCGACCGTCCGCGGTCTGGCGATGAACCCGGTCGATCACCCGCACGGTGGCGGCGAGGGCAAGTCTGGCCAGGGCAACCCGCACCCGGTGTCGCCGTGGGGCTGGAACACCAAGGGCAAGAAGACCCGCGTCAACAAGCGCACGACCCACATGATCGTGCAGCGTCGTCAGAACAAGGTCCGGTAGGAGCCAATCAAGTGCCTCGTTCGCTCAAGAAAGGTCCTTTCGTCGATCTGCACCTCGCCAAGAAGGTCCAGGTCGCCGCGTCCAAGAACGACCGCAAGCCGATCAAGACGTGGTCGCGCCGCTCGATGGTCACGCCCGAGATGGTGGGTCTCACGATCGCCGTCCACAACGGCAGGCAGCACATCCCGGTGCTGCTGACCGAGAACATGGTCGGTCACAAGCTCGGCGAGTTCGCGCCGACGCGCACCTTCAAGTCGCACTCGGGCGACAAGAAAGTCGCGAGCTGAGGATCCAGTCATGGAAGTCACCGCCAAGTACAAGTACGCGCGCATCTCGCCGCAGAAGTGCCGCCTCGTCGCCGACGTAGTGCGCGGCCAACCCGTGGGCAATGCGCTGTCGACCTTGAAGTACATGCCGAAGAAGGGCGCCAAGCTCGTCTACAAGGTGCTGGCTTCGGCCATCGCCAACGCCGAGAACAACAACGGCGCCGACATCGACGAACTCAAGGTCCACCGCATCTACGTCGACACTGCGCCGGTCCTGAAGCGCTTCGCTGCCCGTGCCAAGGGCCGCGGCGCGCGCATCGTCAAGCGCAACAGCCACATCACCGTCATCGTCAGCGACGGCCGCAAGGACTGAGGGACAGCGCATGGGTCAGAAAGTCAATCCGATCGGCATCCGTCTCGGCATCACGCGCGAGTGGACGTCGAAGTGGTACGCCGGCAAGAAGCAGTTCCCGCTGCACGTTCACACGGATTTCCGCGTGCGCGAGTTCCTGCGCAAGCGGCTGCAGGAAGCGTCCGTGTCGCGCATCGTCATCGAGCGCGCCGCGAACAAGGTCAACATCTCGATCGAGACCGCGCGTCCGGGCATCGTGATCGGCAAGAAGGGCGAGGACATCGAGAAGCTGCGCGCCGATGTCGCGAAGCTGCTGTCCAAGCCGATGCACGACGTGCGCGTCAACATCGCCGAGATCCGCAAGCCGGAACTCGATGCGCAGCTCGTCGCCGATGGCATTGCGCAGCAGATCGAAAAGCGCGTGATGTTCCGCCGCGCCATGAAGCGCGCCGTCATGAGCACGATGCGCAGCGGCGCCCTGGGCGTGAAGGTGCGGCTGTCGGGCCGCCTGAACGGCTCCGAGATCGCCCGCACCGAATGGTCGCGCGAGGGTCGCGTGCCGCTGCACACCTTCCGTGCCGACATCGACTACGGCCTCGGAGAAGCACGCACGACCTATGGCGTCATCGGCGTCAAGGTCTGGATCTTCAAGGGCGAAGTGTTCGATCGCGAAGAAGTCGCAAAGGCCGACGCGCCGGCTGAAGCCGCCGCCGAGCCCGCCGTCGCGCCCGCGCCGGTCGCCGTCTGAGACTGAGCCCAAGGATTAGAGATCGCAGCCATGATGCAACCCAAGCGAACCAAGTATCGCAAGCAGTTCAAGGGGCAGAACGCCGGCCTTGCGCTGCGCGGCAGCAGCGTCGCGTTTGGCGAATACGGCTTGAAGGCGACGTCGCGCACCCGCATGACGGCCCGTGAGATCGAAGCGGCGCGCCGCGCGATTTCGCGCTCGGTGAAGCGCGGCGGCCAGTTGTTCGTCCGCGTCTTCACCGACGTGCCCGTGTCGAAGAAGCCCCTCGAAGTCCGCATGGGCAGCGGCAAGGGCAACGTCGAGTACTGGGTCGCGAAGGTCAAGCCGGGCAAGGTGCTGTTCGAGCTGGATGGCGTCGACGAGAAGACCGCGCGCGAGGCCTTCCGGCTCGGCGGCGCGAAGCTGTCCGTGTCGACGGCGTTCGCGAAGCGCCAGGCGCGCTGAGACTGAGGAACGGGAACATGAACGCCAACGATCTTCGCAGCAAGAACAAGAACGAGCTCGGTGACGAGCTCCTGAAACTCCGCAAGGAGCAGTTTGCGCTGCGCCTGCAGCGCGCCACCGGCCAGGGCATCAAGCCCAGCGAGTTCGGTCGCGTGCGCAAGGACATCGCGCGGATCAAGACGGTGATGCGGCAGAAGGCCGCGGCGGAAGGTGCCAAGTCATGAGTCAGGACGTCAGCAACACCCAGACCAGCCAGCGCACGCTGACCGGTCGTGTCGTCAGCAGCAAGATGAACAAGACCATCGCGGTCGAGATCGAGCGCCTGATCAAGCATCCGCGCTACGGCAAGTACATCCGCCGGACGACCAAGCTGCTCGCGCACGACGAAAGCGGCCAGGCGCGCGAGGGCGACACGGTGTCGATCGCAGAGTGTCGGCCGCTGTCGCGCCACAAGAACTGGCGTCTGATCGCCGTGGTGACGCGCGCTGCGCAGTGATGGGCAGGCGTCGGGCGCAGGCCCGGATTCGCCCGGCAAATAGTCGAGGTTCAAGATGATCCAGTTGCAGACAATGCTGAATGCCGCCGACAACAGCGGCGCAAAGATGCTGATGTGCATCAAGGTGCTCGGTGGCACGCGCCGTCGCTACGCGACCGTGGGCGACGTCATCAAGGTCAGCGTCAAGGACGCCATCCCGCGCGGCAAGGTCAAGAAGGGCGAGGTCTACGACGCGGTCGTGGTTCGCACCCGGCGCGGCGTGCGCCGCCAGGACGGCTCGCTGATCAAGTTCGACGGCAACGCCGCGGTGCTGCTGACGAACAAGCTCGAGCCGATCGGCACGCGCATCTTCGGGCCCGTCACGCGTGAACTGCGCAACTCGCAGTTCATGAAGATCATCTCGCTCGCGCCTGAAGTGCTCTGAGAGAGACAGTCATGAACAAGATTCGCAAAGGCGACAACGTCATCGTGATCTCGGGCCGCGACAAGGGTCGCAAGGGCGCCGTGATCCGCGTGCAGCCCGACGGCAAGCTGCTGGTCGAGGGTATCAACCGCGTCAAGCGCCATACCCGCGCCAACCCGCAGCGCAACCAGGGCGGCGGCATCGTCGAGAAGGAAGCGCCGCTGCACGCGTCCAAGGTGGCGCTGTTCAACCCGGCCACGCAGAAGGCGAGCCGCACGGGCGTCAAGCGCCTGGCGGACGGCAAGCGCGTGCGGTTTTTCAAGTCCAACGGCGAGATGATCGACGCCTGAGGCGTCGCGCATCCCCGTAGACACTAACAGGTGGGCCAGATGGCAAGGCTACAGCAGGTTTATCGCGAAGAAATCGTGCCGAAGCTCCGCAAGGACCTCGGCATCCAGAACGCGATGGAAGTACCGAAGATCACCAAGATCACGGTGAACATGGGCGTGGGCGAAGCCGTCGCCGACAAGAAGGTCGTCGAGGCCGCGGCAGGCGATCTTGCGAAGATCACCGGCCAGAAGCCGATGCTGTGCCTGTCGCGCAAGTCGATCGCGTCGTTCAAGCTGCGTGAAGGCCTGCCGATCGGCGCCAAGGTCACGCTGCGCGGTGCCCGCATGTACGAGTTCCTCGATCGCCTGATCACGATCGCGATGCCCCGCATCCGCGACTTCCGTGGCGTGTCGCCGCGCTCCTTCGACGGACGCGGCAACTACAACATGGGCGTCAAGGAACAGATCATCTTCCCCGAGATCCAGTACGACCAGATCGACCAGCTCCGGGGCATGGACATCACCATCACCACCACGGCGAAGGATGACAAGGCCGGCCGAGCTCTGCTCGAGGCCTTCAACTTCCCGTTCCGCAAGTAACGGCAGGATACCGAGATGGCCAAGACGAACATGGTCGAACGCGAAAAGCGTCGCGCCAAGATCGTGAAGAAGTACGCGACCAAGCGGGCTCAGCTCAAGGAGCTGATCCGCAGTCCGAAGACCTCGCCGGAGGAGCGTGCTGCTGCTCAGGTCGCGCTGCAGAAGATGCCGCGCGATGCGAGTCCGTCCCGCGGGCGCAAGCGCTGCTCGATCACGGGTCGGCCACGCGGCGTGTACCGCAAGTTCGGTCTGGCCCGCGTGAAGATCCGCGAGACCGTCAACCGGGGCGAACTGCCTGGCGTGTCTAAGGCGAGCTGGTAAGGAAGCAATGCAATGAGCATGACCGATCCCATTGCCGATCTGCTGACGCGCATCCGCAACGCGCAGGCCGCACGCAAGACCGAAGTCAGCGTGGGCGCCTCGCGCATCAAGCAGGCTGTGCTGAACGTCCTCAAGAGCGAGGGCTACGTCGGCGAGTACCGAGTCGCCAGCAACGGCGGCAAGTCGACGATCACCATCGAACTGAAGTATTTCGAGGGCCGTCCCGTCATCGATCGCCTCGAGCGCGTGTCGCGTCCGGGCCTGCGGATCTACCGCGGCAAGGACGAGCTGCCCAAGATCCAGGGCGGCATGGGCACCGTGATCGTCTCGACGCCGAAGGGTGTCATGACGGACAAGCAGGCCCGCGAGATCGGTCAGGGCGGCGAAGTGCTCTGCATCGTGGCCTGATGCGCGAGCGGACAACAGCGGAAGCAAACACATGAGTCGCGTAGCCAAGAAACCGATCGAAGTGCCGCAGGGCATCACCGTGACGCTCGGCGCAGACGAGGTCACGCTGAAAGGCGCCAAGGGCCAGCTTGTCGTCAAGCTCGGCGGGGGCGTCAAGGTCAGCCAGGAAGGCAAGCAGCTGAAGGTCGCCTACGACGCGACGAACCGGATGCAGGCCGGCGCCACGCGCGCGCATATCGCGAACGTCATCGAGGGCGTGTCGAAGGGCTATGAGCGCAAGCTCGAGCTGGTCGGCGTCGGCTTCCGCGCGGCGATCCAGGGCAAGGTGCTGAACCTGACGCTGGGTTTCTCGCACCCGATCAACTACCCGATCCCGGACGGCATCTCCATCGAGGCGCCGACCCAGACCGAGGTCCTGATCAAGGGCATCGACAAGCAGCGCGTCGGCCAGGTTGCCGCGGAGATCCGCGACCTACGTCCGCCCGAGCCCTACAAGGGCAAGGGCGTCCGCTACGCCGGCGAGAAGATCGAACTGAAGGAAGGCAAGAAGAAGTAATCGTGTCTCGCGTCCGCACCGGACGCGTGTGCGATCGAGGTTGCAGATATGCAGATCAGCAAGAAAGACCGTCGTCAACGTCGTGCCGTGCGAGCCCGCGCCAAGATCCGCGAGCTCGGTGTGGCGCGCCTGACGGTGCACCGCACTTCCCAGCACATCTACGCGCAGGTGTTCGACTCGTCCGGCGCTTCGGTGCTGGCCGCTGCGTCGACCGTGCAGCAGGACATCGCGAAGGATCTCAAGGGCACTGGCAACGTCGACGCCGCGAAGGCGGTGGGCCGCGCGATTGCCGAGCGCGCCAAGGCGAAGGGCATCGAGCGCGTTGCATTCGATCGCGCAGGCTTCATGTACCACGGCCGCATCAAGGCGCTCGCGGAGGCCGCTCGCGAAGCCGGTCTCCAGTTCTGAGGTAAAGACACATGGCACGTCCCGACAAGAATCAGCCCGCCGACGAATTCATGGAGAAGCTCGTCGCGGTCAACCGCACGGCCAAGGTCGTCAAGGGCGGCAAGCAGTTCGGCTTCACGGCCCTGACCGTGGTCGGCGACGGCTCCGGCCGCGTCGGCATCGGCTTCGGCAAGGCACGCGAGGTGCCGGTCGCGATTTCCAAGGCGATGGCCTCGGCGCGCAAGAACATGGCGAATGTCGCGCTGCGCAACGACACGCTGCACTACGCCGTCAAGGGCGTGCACGGTGCGACGCACGTATTCATGAAGCCGGCGTCTGACGGTACCGGTGTCATCGCGGGCGGTGCGATGCGCGCCGTGCTCGAATGCGCCGGCGTGCGCAACGTCCTGGCGAAGAGCTACGGCTCGCGCAACCCGATCAACGTCGTTCGCGCGACGATGAACGGCCTGCTCGCGGTCCAGTCGCCAGAGATGATCGCCGCGAAGCGCGGCAAGACGGTTGCCGACATTCTCGGCTGAGGACGACTTCGATGAGCACCCACAATGCCAGCACCGGCAAGCTCCGCGTGACGCTCCAGAAGAGCATCTTCGGCCAGCTCGCCAACATTGCGCAGTCGGTGCGCGGCCTCGGGCTGCGCAAGCGGCATCAGACGGTCGTCGTGGCGGACACGCCCGAGAATCGCGGTTTGATCCGCACGGCTCGTCACCTGCTCGCCGTCGAGCAGGGCTGACGCGCACCCACGGAATCCAGGAGCCCCAAGTCATGCGTCTCAACACTCTGAAGCCCGGTGCCGGTTCGAAGCGGACGCGCCTGCGCGTCGGTCGCGGTGCCTCGGCCGGCCAGGGCAAGACCTGCGGCCGCGGCGTCAAGGGCCAGCGCGCCCGCAAGGGCGGTTATCACAAGGTCGGCTTCGAAGGCGGCCAGATGCCGCTGCAGCGCCGCATGCCGAAGGTCGGCTTCCGCTCGGCCATCAAGGCACTGCGCGCCGAAGTGCGCCTGAGCGAGCTCGCCAAGATCGAAGCCGCGACGATCGACCTCGCGGCGCTGAAGGCGGCCAATGTCGTCCCGCAGCAGGCGGAGCAGGCCAAGGTCGTGCTGTCGGGCGAGATCGCCCGTGCAGTGACGCTCAAGGGCGTCGCGGCGACCAAGGGTGCACGCGCGGCGATCGAAGCGGCGGGCGGCAAGGTCGAAGCCTGAGCCAGGCGACACGATAAGCAGCAGCGGTAACCAGCAGTGGCGAACAACATCGGCAACCCGGCGGCAACTCTCGCGGACGCAACGCGTTTCGCGGAGATCCGTCAGCGCCTGTTCTTCCTGTTTGGCGCGCTGATCGTCTATCGCATCGGCACCTACATCCCTGTGCCGGGCATCGACCCGGGCGCCGTGGCGCGCTTCTTCGAGGATCAGCAGAGCACGATCCTCGGCATCGTCAACATGTTCTCGGGCGGCGCGCTCGAGCGCCTGTCGATCTTCGCGATGGGCGTGATGCCCTACATCTCCGCGTCGATCATCGTGCAGATGATGTCGCACGTGTACGGCCCCTGGGAGGAGTACCGCAAGGAAGGCGAATCGGGTCGGCGCAAGCTGACGCAGATCACCCGCAACTTCACGCTGGCCCTCGGCATTTTCCAGTCGCTGGGCGCTGCGATCGCGCTGCAGAACGGCGGCATGGTCATCGCGGCGGGCTGGCAGTTCCTGTTCACCGCGACGGTCACGATGACCACCGGCACGATGTTCCTGATGTGGCTCGGCGAGCAGGTCACCGAGCGCGGCATCGGCAACGGCATCTCGATGATCATCCTCGCAGGCATCATCGCGGGAATACCCGGCGCCTTCGGCCGCACCATCGAGTCGGTGTCGACCGGTGAAATGGCGGGCCCGTTCGCGCTGCTGCTGATCGTGCTGGTGCTCGGCGTCACGGCGTTCTGCGTCTATGTCGAACGCGCGCAGCGTCGCATCGCCGTCAACTATGCCAAGCGCCAGGTCGGCCGCCGCATGATGCAGGGCCAGACCCAGCATCTGCCGTTCAAGCTCAACACCGCGGGCGTGATCCCGCCGATCTTCGCGTCCTCGCTGCTGCTGTTCCCGGCGACCATCGCGCAGTTCTTCGGCACCGGCGAGGGCAAGGTCGCCGAGGTGCTGCAGAACGTTGCCGCGGCGCTGGGCTACGGCCAGCCGCTGCACCTCGTGTTGTACGCCGCGCTGATCATCTTCTTCTGCTTCTTCTACACGGCGCTGGTGTTCAACTCGCGCGACATGGCCGACAACCTCAAGAAGTCGGGCGCATTCATCCCCGGCATCCGCCCGGGCCAGCAGACTGGCGAGTACATCGACAAGGTGCTGACCCGGCTCACGCTGTGGGGCGCGCTGTACGTCGCGGCCGTCTGCCTCGTGCCGGAACTGATGGTTTCGCAGGGTGGCGTGCCGTTCGTGTTCGGCGGCACTTCGCTGCTGATCGTGGTCGTCGTCGCGATGGATTTCATGTCGCAGCTGCAGGCTCACATGATGTCGCACCAGTACCCGGGCCTGCTGAAGAAGGCCAATCTGATGGGCTACGGGCGCGGCGGCGGCGCCCCCCAGGGTTAAAAGAGTTTTCGAGACAGGATTGGGATCATGAAAGTACGTCCTTCGGTCAAGAAGATCTGCAAGAACTGCAAGATCGTGCGGCGTCGCCGCGTGGTCTACGTGATCTGCAGCGATCAGCGCCACAAGCAGCGTCAGGGCTGAGGTAGGGAGCGAACATGGCACGTATTGCCGGCATCAACATTCCGATGAACAAGCACGTCGTCATCGGCCTGACCCACATTTTCGGCGTGGGCCGCGCGCGCGCGAGGGAAGTCTGCGCCGCCGTGGGCGTCGACCCGACCACCAAGGTCAAGGACCTGACGGACGCGGAAGTCACGGCGCTGCGCACCCAGATCGGCAAGTCGCTGGTCGAAGGTGATCTGCGTCGCGAAGTGTCGATGAACATCAAGCGCCTGATGGACCTGGGAACGCAGCGCGGCATGCGGCATCGCAAGGGTCTTCCGGTGCGCGGGCAGCGGACGCGCACCAACGCGCGCACGCGCAAGGGCCCGCGCAAGCAGGCGGTCAAGCTGGGCAGCGCCCCGGGCAAGTAACAGGCCTCTTGGCCTAGAGAGTATTCGCAATGGCAGAGCAGAAGCAGCAGCAGTCAGGCGGCGCCAAGAAGCCGAAGAAGGTTCGCAAGAACGTTCTCGACGGCATCGCGCACATCCACGCGTCGTTCAACAACACGGTCATCACGATCACCGACCGCCAGGGCAACACCCTGTCGTGGGCGACGTCGGGTGGCTGCGGCTTCCGCGGCTCGCGCAAGTCGACGCCGTTCGCAGCCCAGGTCGCGGCCGAGAAGGCGGGCGTCGCCGCGCAGGAGCACGGTGTGCGCAATGTCGAGGTGCGCGTCGCAGGTCCGGGACCGGGTCGCGAATCCGCGGTTCGCGCGCTGAACGGCTGCGGGCTCAAGATCACGAGCATCGCCGACGTGACGCCGATCCCGCACAACGGCTGCCGCCCGCCGAAGAAGCGCCGCGTCTGACGGCACCCAGAAGACAGGACACCGAATCATGGCTCGTTATATCGGACCCAAGTGCAAGCTCGCCCGCCGCGAAGGCACTGATCTGTTCCTCAAGAGCGGCGTCAAGCCCCTCGAGAGCAAGTGCAAGTTCCAGGTGCCGCCCGGCGGCATCAAGGGCGAGCGCCGGCAGCGTCTGTCGGACTACGGCCTGCAGCTGCGCGAGAAGCAGAAGCTGCGACGCATGTACGGCGTGCTCGAGCGGCAGTTCGCTCGTTACTACGTCGAGGCGGCCCGTCGTCCGGGCGCCACGGGCGAGAACCTGCTGAAGCTGCTCGAATGCCGGCTCGACAATGTCGTCTACCGCATGGGCTTTGCCTCGACGCGCGCAGAAGCGCGCCAGCTCGTCAGCCACAAGGGCATCGAGGTCAACGGCGAAACCGTGACGATCCCGTCCTACCAGGTGAAGGCGGGCGACGTCGTGCAGGTGCGCGAGAAGTCGCGCAAGCAGTTGCGTATCACGAGCGCGATGCAGATCGCGTCGCAGGTCGGCCTGCCCGAGTGGGTCCAGGTGACCGAAGCGGAAATGAAGGGCATCTTCAAGCAGGTGCCGGCGCGTGACGAAATTCTCCCCGACATCAACGAGAACCTCGTCGTCGAGCTGTACTCGAAGTAACGATCTGGAGTTCACATGCAAGGATCTGTAAGCGAATTCCTCAAGCCCCGCGTCGTCAAGGTGACGCCGGTTGCACCACGCCAGGCGCGCGTCGTCATCGAGCCCTTCGAGCGCGGCTTCGGTCACACGCTCGGCAACGCGCTGCGCCGCGTGCTGCTGTCATCGATGCCGGGTGCCGCGATCACCGAAGTCGAGATCGACGGCGTGCTGCACGAGTACACCAGCATCGAGGGTGTGCAGGAGGATGTCGTTGACATCCTGCTGAACCTCAAGCAGGTGGCCATCCGCATGCACTCGCGCGATTCCTCGGAGCTGCGGCTGTCGAAGAAGGGCCCGGGCCCGGTCACGGCTGGCGACATCCAGACCGATCACGACGTCGAAGTCGTGAATCCGGAGCTGGTCATCGCCAACCTGACCAAGGCCGGCGAGCTCAACATGGTGCTGCGCGTCGAGCGCGGCCGCGGCTATCGCCCGGCCTCGCAGCGCGCCGCGTTCGAGGAGCAGACGCGCCCGATCGGCCGGCTGCAGCTCGACGCGTCGTTCAGCCCGATCCGTCGCGTGACCTACTCGGTCGACGCGGCGCGCGTCGAGCAGCGCACCGACCTCGACAAGCTGATTCTCGACATCGAGACCAACGGCACGCTGGATGCCGAGGAAGCGATCCGCCGCGCGGGCAGCATCCTCAAGGACCAGCTGTCGGTGTTCGTCGACCTGCAGGGCGAGGAAGAAGCCACTGCCAAGGTCGCCGAGATGCAGTTCGACCCGATCCTGCTGCGACCGGTCGATGAGCTCGAGCTCACCGTGCGTAGCGCGAACTGCCTCAAGGCGGAGAACATCCACTATATCGGCGATCTCGTGCAGCGGACCGAAGTCGAGCTGCTGCGTACGCCGAACCTCGGCAAGAAGTCGCTGACCGAGATCAAGGAAGTGCTGCAGAGCCACGGCCTGATGCTCGGCATGCGCCTCGACGGCTGGCCGCCGGCCGGCCT
>JBIITU010000089.1:0-9953 GCA_044340335.1 Steroidobacteraceae bacterium | reverse complement strand
CGTGGATCACACGACCCCGCGGCGTGTGCACCTGCTCATCGAAGCCAGGCCGGTTGTCGCCGACATCCGGCGGGTCTTTGTCGAACAGGTTCTTCGCGGCGACCGTCAGCCGGATATCCCGATTCACGAGTTCTTCGAACGAGAAACTGTACTGGGCATCCATCGTCACGAACTTCTCGATTCGCGGCACGGCCGCCAGCACGACGGGGTCGTCATTCCAGTACGCGCTCGAATAGCGCAGCACTGCGAAGCCGCTGTGCGATCCGCGCTCGAAGGTGCCAGTCAGGTTGCCGCGCAGTCGCGGCAGCGAACCGAAAGATCCACTCAGGAAGTTGCGCCTTCCGGCCAACTCGGATGTGATGCTGCCGGTCGAGAATTCGAAGCTGTTGACGTACGTCAGCGTCAATCGCGCGCCGAGCCTGGTCGCACCCCATTCCGTGCGGTAGTTCAAGGCGACGTCCACGCCATCCGTGACCGCTTCATCTGCGTTCTGCAGCGCCAGGATGATCTTGGTCGGTTGCCCATTGGGAGCACGCTGGATGAAATCGGACGGCCGCGGGGGTTGCCCGTTGGCCACACCGGCGCAGGCACTGTCGACGACGGCTTGGGCGTTCTGCGTGTTGACGATCAAGTCCGTGTAGTCATAGCGCCAGTAATCGAGACTGGCATCGAAGCTCTCGGTCTGGACGACGAAACCCAAGTTCAGATTCTTCGCCGACTGAGGATCGAGGCTGCCAATGGGCTGACCCACCTGCGCAACGATGAAACTCGACAGGTCAGCGCCACCGCAGGTCGCCACGCCGGCCACCGTCCGGTAGTTGATGGCACCGCTGTTCACGATGCCGCCCTGCTGGTTCGACGAAGGCGCCTGGAACGAGGTGCCATACGAGCCACGCAGCGCCAGCCAGGGTGTTGCATCAAACCGCGCCGCGATCTTGGGATCGATCGTCTCGCCGACCACAGACCCGTGATCCTCGTAACGCAGCGCCGTCTGGACTTCGAGCTTCTCGCTCAGCGGCCACACCGCCTCGGCGAACACCGAGTTGACCGACGTTTCGCCGATGATGACCGGATCCGCAGTGGGGTCGTCCGTGTTGGGGTTCGGGTCGAAGCGGAACGTCTCGTTGCGGCGCTGGAACCCCAGCGCCACGCCCGCGGAACCTCCCGACAGCTCCATCAGCTCGCCGTTGCTGAGCAGGAGATCGTAGGTGTTCTGCGTGGCCTTACGCGTGGTGATGAAGGACACCAGAGCGCCGAAATCCTTCAGTTGCTCATAGTTGTTGGCGGCGGTCCGTGCGGGGTTCTTCAAGGACACCGCGTTCGGCGTTGCCTCGGAACTTCCAAACGGATTCAGGATCCCGTCATTCAAGGCAGCCTGGACTCGCGATGCCACGAAGTTCCCCGGGACCGAGCGAATCGACTCCTGTGTGTGACGCTGGGCCCACAGATCGACATTCCATTTGCCGTATGCAGCGTTGAACCCGAGCAGGTAGCGGTCGGAGTCGTTCGTGAACTCGCCGTCCTCAGGCGCGTTGCGACCGGAGACGCTCTGCCCAAGCGGGCGCAGCTGATCGCGCGTCGTGACCGACACCGGCACGCACGCGCCACCCTCGTTGCCCACGACCGAGTCGAAGCACCCGGGAGCCCAGCGGATGCCGGTGCCATTCAGGACGAAATAGTTGAACGGATGGTTGGCCGGGATCGTGTACTTCCCAGCTGCTGGGCCAGCCGGCGCATTCAGCGGACCCGCGGCGCGGCTCGCCGTGTTGCGGGCCAATCCCAACTCACCGAAGACCCGAAGGCCGATGCTGCCCAGAATGTTGTCACCGAGGTCATAGCGAAATTCGGTGAACCCGACACTGCGGCGCTCGCCGGCGATGGGCCCCGATTGCTCGGCGAAGTCGTAAAGGCAGTTCGGACCCACCACGTATCCCAGGGCTGCTTCGCAATCGGGATCGATGACTGCAGCACCCGTCACCACTCCGTTGGCAATGCGGCGGTACTCATCGGGCGCGCCGGACGTCGTCAGAAAGCGCGAGTTGATCGCATCGCCGCGTGCCGTGGTGTCGACGTTGCCATCGCCGTTGCGATCGATCAGGCGATCGACAAGAAAGTCGAAATCGGTGTTGAAGGTCTTGTCTGACTCATAGTGGCTGCCGTAAACGGCGATCGCGCCCCGAGCCCCTTTGGCGCCGGCGGCCAAGTCGAATCCCATGCTGTCGCTGATGCCGAAATCCGACTGCGCATTGAGTTCGACGCCCTCGAATCCAAGCTTCGTGATGACATTGACGACGCCGGCCACCGCCTCGGAACCGTAGATGGCAGACGCACCGTCGGTCTGGATGTCCATGCGTCGAACCATCGACACCGGCAACGTGTTCAGGTCGAAGAACTGATTGCCCAGTGGGTCCGCGAGCGGGCTCTTGCCGGCGCGTCGACCGTTGATGAGCACGAGCGTGGAACCGGCACCGAGGTTTCGAAGGTTGAAGTTGGCGGCACCGATCAGGTTGGGGTTCTTGGTACCCACGTTCGACAGCATGCTGCCGGTGTTGGCCGGCAGATTGGCGACGAAGTCGTTGATGGTCGCCACGATCGCCAACTCGGTGGAATCCTCACCGAACACCTGTACGGGTGCACGCTCTCTGAACTCATTTCGCTTGATGTTGGACCCCGTGACCACGACCTCCTGCAGGTCTTCGGTCGGGGAATCCTGGGCGCCTACGCCGGGGGCGCCCACGAGCAGAGCGGTAATTCCTCCCCAGAATCCAGCACGCTTGTTCTTCAATTTGGTGTCCTCTGATGTCGTCGCTGCGGTGACCGGATCTCCGGCTCGAATGACGAGGCGCACCTTGTTCTCGACGGACCCTTGCAGGCCCGTTCCGCGCAACAGAATCTCGAGCCCTTCCCCCAGCGTGTATCGACCGATGACGGCATTGGCCTCCGTGCGCCACGCCGCATCGAACCGAAACACCAGCGTGATTCCTGCCTGCCGGGCAAATGCCGTCAGTGCCCTGTCAGCACGCTGCGCCTGGACGCTGAACTCGATCTTCGGACCCTCAGGGACCGTGTCGACCTGCTGCGCCTTCGACGCGGGCGACTGCAGCAGCACGACAAGAACCCCGATTGGCCAGATTCGGGCGGATTTAAACAATGCACTCCCCTGTAGAGGTGGACAGGTCAGCGAGGAGTTTCCGCCATTCCAGATGGAAAGTTTTTGGCTTGACCACAGGGCGTGACTGCTATGGAGTACCGGGGATGGGTAACGAGATCGGCCTGACCTCCGTCTATCAGAAGATGCGCCGCCGACTTGCCTCGGCCGTGCGCTCGCTGGTCGGACCGTCCGACGTCGAAGATATCCTCCAGGAGGCTTTCCTTCGCTGTTACGAGGCGTCCAGCACGCGCCGCGTTGAACATCCCTCATCGTACCTGCTTCGCACCGCTGTGAATCTCGCCATCAACCATACGACCCGGGCTGACCAGCGGCTCAACACGCCGTTCGACGACTCCGCCGAAGAATTGAACCTCGACGGTTCGGTCGACATCGAGAAGCAAGCCATTCAACGCGAGCGGCTCGCGCTCTACTGTCGCGCGGTCGCGGAACTGCCGCTGCAGTGCCGACGCGCGTTTCTTCTCAAGAAGGTGTACGGACTGAGCCAGAGAGAAATCGCCACCTACCTGAAGATCAGCGAGAACACAGTCGAGAAGCATGTCGCGAAGGGACTTTTGCACTGCGCGACTCGGATTCGTGAGACTGAGTCGGACTCCGGCACCGCTCGCCGCAGATCGCTGAGTGGGCATCATGGGTGATGTCGTCCGATTCGACGATCGTCGCCGTACCCAGGAAGAAGCCGCTTCCTGGCTGAGTCGGGTAGATCGCGGCCTGAGTCACCAGGAACGAAGCGAGATCGACGCGTGGTTCCGAGCGGATCCGCGCCATGTCGCCGCATTCCTGGACCTGGCGAAGACCTGGGACAAGCTCGAGGACTTGAGCGTGCTCTCGGGACTCGTCGAACTACCCCCCGCGAAGTCCGGGCGCTTCTCGCTGGGCATGCGACTGGGCGCAGCGTCTGTCGTACTCGGCGGCGTCTTGTTCGGAATCGCGCTCTGGAACGGAGGCTCGCGCGACAGTGCGGAGGCCGGGCTCTCTGCATACCAGCCCGAAGCATCGTTCCAGGCCGAATCATCGGTTACGGCGACGGATTCAGTAGTCTTTGCCACGGGTGCGGGCGAGGTTCGCCGCATTTCCCTGGCTGACGGCACCGTCGTCTCGATGAACACACGCTCGACACTCGACGTGTCGTTCTCCGACAGTCACCGCACTGTCAACCTGCAGGTCGGAGAGGCCACTTTTGATGTCGCCCATGAAGCCGACCGGCCGTTCGTCGTGCAGGCTGCCGGTCGAAGCATCGGTGCGGTAGGGACGATTTTCACGGTCAGGGCGAAGTCAAAGAACAACGTGTCGATCATCGTTTCTGAAGGTCGCGTTGCGGTGTCCGCCGCATCGACCTCGACCCCGGCCAACCTGACGGGCACCTCGTCCAGCGGCCGCTCCACCCGACTGCTTGAAGCAGGCGACAGGCTGGAGCTCGTGGGTCGAGAGGCGCAATTCGAGCGCCTGTCGTCGAGTGAAATCGACGATGCGCTGGCATGGCAACACGGGATGATCGTGTTTCAAGGCGACCCGCTGGTCGACGCCCTCGGGGAAGTCTCGCGGTACTCCGATGCTCGTTTTGAACTTGCAGATGAGTCCATCGGCGAGATGAAGGTCGCCGGCGTCTTTCAGACCCGGGATCTCAACGGCTTCGTGGACTCCCTGCGAGTCAACCTCGGGATTGGCACCAAGCCATTGCCCGATGGCACGCTGTCCTTGTATCGGCTCGATCAGACTGACAGAGAGGCAGGGACGCCGTAGCTCCTACGACGCCCCCGCTCGAATAGTCTTGCGCGAAACTCAGGTCTTCGAAGCCTGGTAAATGCCTTCGATCGCGGCATCCAGCGCGGCGTTGAACTCGGCATCGCTCTGCTGCGCCGTCAGGCCTTCGGTCAGCGCGCGCGAGAAACTGGCGACCATGCCGTGCTGGCGCGACAGCCGCTTGTTGGCCTCGTCACGCGAATAACCGCCCGACAGTGCAACGACCTTGAGCACGCGCGGGTGCTTGATGCAGTCGGCGTAGAGGTCGTCCTGCTCGGGCAGCGTCAGCTTGAGCATCACGGTCTGGTCAGCCGAGAGCTTGTCGAGCTCGCGCAGCATCGCAGCCTTCAGCAGTGTTTCGGCCTTGGCCTTGTCCGGGCACTTGATGTCGACTTCCGGCTCGATGATGGGCACGAGGCCGGCAGCAACGATCTGGCGGCCGACTGCGAACTGCTGTTCGACGACGGCCTGGATGCCCGCGGCATCGGCCTGCTTGATGACCGAGCGCATCTTGGTGCCGAAGATGCCCTTGGACTTCGCGCGCGCGAGCAGCTTGTCGAGATCGGGCATGGGCTTCATCAGCTGCACGCCGCCCTGCTCGTCGGCGAGACCTTTGTCGACCTTCAGCAGCGGCACGACCTTCTTGACGTTCCACAGGTAGTCGGCGGTGGGCCGACCCAGGACGTCGCGGTCCATCGTGGCCTCGAACAGGATCGCGGCGACGACGCGGTCGCCGCTGAAGGCCGGGCTCGTCATGATGCGCGTGCGCATGGCATGGACGAGATCCATCATCTCGGCGTCGCTCGACCAGCTGCCCTCCGCAATGCCATACAGCTTCAACGCCTTGGGCGTGCTGCCCCCGCTCTGGTCGAGCGCCGCGATGAACCCGGACGTACTGCGGAATCGTTCCTTTTGCTGGTCGAATGTGCTCATTGGCCTGCCCTTCCCGTTTGCTAAAGCGCGATTCTAAGCCTTCCAGCCCGTCGCCGGGAACTGTGCGGGGGCCAGTGCCAGGTGGCCGGGTTAGTCAGCGTCCCTAAAGCGGGTCCGGACATAACCCTCGTCACCGACGACACTCCACTGGGTCGTGCCCGGGTGCAAGCGCCGCCCGACCGCAGCGCCTGCTTCGTTCAATCCAGTTGACCATGCGCAGAATCACTGAAGGCGGTTCGACTCGAGTCGCCGTTCGATCGTGAGGACCGCCTGGGCACCCTCCGCGATCGCTTCGGTCACTTTACGCGGTGCGAGCGCATCACCGACCACTGCAACAGGGACTCCCAGAGCGACCAGAATGTCCCGCAACTCGTCGCAGGCGATGGCACCGAGACAAATCACGACCGTGTCGGCTGGGATCTTCTCAACCAGCCCCGCCGGCGATTCCACCAGCACTGAGTCGGATTCGAGTCCGACGATGCGAGTATGGGTGCGAACGCGAACGCCATGTCCCTTCAGCCGACTGATGAGCAGAAACTGGTCCGACAGCGGTGCGTCTGCGGCGATGTCGGCAGTTTTCTCGACGAGAGACACCGCATGTCCGCGCGCGGCCAGATACTCCGCCGTCTGCGCCCCCGAGCATCCGCCGCCTGCAACCACCACAGCCCCTGTCGCCTGTACCCGACCGTCCAGAAGGTCGCGGGCCTGCACCATGTGGCGGTGGGCGCCGGGCAATCCGCCGCGGTGGGGACTTGCGCCAGTAGCCAGGATGATGGCGTCGGGATTCTCAGCGCGCACGGCGTCGACTGTTGCATCCGTATTGCAGGCCGGGACCACCCCCAGAACAGCGAGGCGTTGCTGCAACCATTCGTCGAGCTCGCGCCAGCGCGGCCGCGGCGGCGCAGCAGCAGCGGCCGGCAGTTGCCCACCGGGACGTGCGGCTGACTCGAACAACTGCACCGTATGGCCGCGCTCTGCAGCAGTAATCGCGGCCTGCATTCCTGCCGGCCCCGCGCCCACGACGACGATTCGCTGCGACTTTCCCGGGCGCAGCGCAAACTCGCGTTCGTGGCCGCATTCGGCATTCACGGTGCAGGCCACATCATGCTGATGAAACAGCCGGTCAATGCAGCCTTGATTGCAGGCAATACACAGGCGGATCTCCTCGGCACGTCCAGCCTCGGCCTTCGCAGGCCAGTCGGGATCGGCGAGCAGCGGGCGCCCGAGCGCGATGAAGTCCGCCTGACCCGCCTTGAGCGCCGCCTCCGCCAACGCCGGCGTGCGAACGAGGCGACCGGACACTCAGCGCAGTGCCGTGATCAGCGACTCGAGTTTCGCGGTGTCCGCGGCGAACAGCCGGATGCCTTCGGCCAGCTTCTCGGTAGCCATGGCATCGTCGTTCAGAGCGAATCGGAAGGCAGCCTCATCGAACTTGGAAAACGGCAGGTCGGCAGCAGCCGCAAGCCGGGGATCCAGCGTGCGTGCCAGCGGCGCCTCTATGGCCTGCAGCTGCTGCAGCAGCTCGGGACTGATCGTCAGCAGATCACACCCGGCCAGCGCCTGAATCTGCGAGACATTGCGGAAGCTTGCCCCCATCACCTGGGTCGCAATGCCATGCCGCCTGAAGTACGTGTAGATCCGCGTCACCGACTGCACGCCGGGATCGTTGCTGCCGGCTCGCGCTGATTCATCCCAGTCGTGGCCGGCCCGGTTCCTGTGCCAATCGTAGATGCGCCCGACGAACGGCGATATCAGTGTCACGCCGGCGTGTCCGCAGGCGACAGCCTGACAAAACGCGAACAGCAACGTGAGATTACAGCGAACGCCGTCGCGTTCGAGCTCTGCGGCCGCCTGGATACCTTCCCAGGTCGATGCAATCTTGATCAGCACGCGATCGCGTCCGACACCCTCCGCTGCATACAACGCGATCAGCCGCCGCGCGCGCGCCACGGTGGCGTCCCGATCGAAGGACAGCCGGGCATCGACCTCCGTGCTGACACGGCCTGGAATGCGCGCAAGGATCTCCAGGCCGAACCTCACCAGCACGCGATCCACCAGTTCATCCAGCGAGAGACCAGCGTGCGCGGCGACCGATGCGGCGAGCAACGGCGCGAAATCCGGCAACCGGGCGGCCTTGAAGATCAGCGACGGATTGGTCGTCGCGTCGCGGGGTGAGAACTGTGCCAATTGCCGAAAGTCACCGGTGTCGGCCACGACCGTGGTGTAGGTCTTGAGTTGTTCGAGTTGGTTCATCGTCGTAAGCCCGTCTATGGGGCACCTTCTGCGGATTTTCTGAGGCGCAAGCCAGCAACCTCGCGCAGCAGTGTCGCACCGATAGCCACGACCGTCGGCTGTCGCGTCTCGGCAATCCACATGCTGAACACGCCTGCGACCGGCGCCGACAGCTCTGTCGGCAGATTCCCACAAGGTTTTCCGACGGCCCGCAGCGGACTCAAGCTGATTGCTGACACTGAAGCGGCCGTTCGAATGCTCAAATGCCGCGCACATCACGCACAAGGACAGCATCATGAACAGCACCCTGCTGGCAGTCTCCGTTGGCGCCCTCTGCGCCCTCGCAGGCTGCGCCTCAGCTCCGCCCCGCCCCACCGAGGCAATGACGCGCGCCGAGTCGAGCGTCCAGCAGGCCGACCAGGCTGGCGCCAGACGCTACGACCCGGGAACGCTGGACTCCTCCAAGGACAAGCTCGCTCAGTCCAAGGCAGCCGCCGAACGCGGCAACAAGCAGCTGGCCGAACAGCTCGCTGCGCAGGCTGACCTCGACGCCCAGCTCGCCGCCGCCACGGCGCGCAGCAAGAACGCCCAGAACGCTGCTGCCGAAGTACGGGCCAGCATCGAGGCTCTGCGCGCCGAAATGGCGCGCCAGGCCGCCCGTTGAACCGGCATCACCAGGAGACACTGCAATGAACAAACTTACGACAGGCGTGACCATAGCCGTTGCCGCCATTCTTTCTGCCGGCTGCGCGTCGACGCCCAGAGTCATTCCGGAGCTCGAAACGGCTCGTTCCGAGCTGGCACGGGCCACGAGTGACCCGCTGGCACAGGAAGCCGCCGGAATTCGCGTCAGAAACGCCGAAGCCGCGTTTGCACTTGCTGAAGCATCAGCCAAGCAACGCAAGCCACTGGCGCTGATCCAGCACCAGTCCTATCTGGCGACACAGCACGCCAGGATCGCACAGGCGCAAACCAGCGAGCTGCGCGCGAGGCAGGAAGTGGAGCAAGGCGAGGCGGAACGGAACAAGGTCGTGCTCGAGTCACGAACGATGGAAGCCGATGCCTCGCGCGCCCGCGCGGCCGCGGCAACACGCGATGCCGCGATGCAGACCGCTGCGGCGACTGCTGCACGCTCCGACGCCACGGCTGCGCGCAGCGACCTGGCCGATGCCACGGATGAAGCCGCTCGACTGCGTGCTGACCTTGAAAGCCTGCAGGCAACCCAGACCGAACGCGGCATGGTTCTGACGCTGGGCGACGTGCTGTTCGCGACCGACCAGGCCACGATCCGTCCGGGCGCCATGCTGACCATCGAGCGGCTCGCCGAATTCATGCGTGCCCATCCCGCGATGTCGGTGATGATAGAGGGCCATACGGACAGTGTCGGTGCCTCCGACTACAACCGCGATCTATCCCAGCGTCGGTCGGATGCCGTGATGTCGGCGCTGTCATCCCGCGGCGTCCCGTCCGCCAACATTCGCAGTCGCGGTCTGGGCGAGGAGTATCCCAGTGCTTCCAACGATAGCCCGGGCGGCCGCCAGCAGAATCGTCGCGTCGAAGTGGTCTTCTCAGACGCGGACGGCAGGTTCGCACCCAGCGCGGATCGCCTTTCGTCCCGCTGATGCCACTGCGCGACTCGACCGATGATCCACAAATTGGAGAACTCTGGGACATAGACCAACTGGAACGGCATGCGCACCAGCTCGCGCTGCGGTCGGGACCTTTCCCGACTGCGGCGCGCCGCTCGATTACCGCGCATCTGGACCGCAACGTTCGCCTGCTTGGGGACGCCAACCTGGTGATCACAACGGCGCTACGGGACGGCCGCGCGATCACGCCCGCAGCAGAATGGCTGCTCGACAACTTTCATATCATC
>JBIITU010000205.1:0-6087 GCA_044340335.1 Steroidobacteraceae bacterium | reverse complement strand
GGCATCTTCATCGCAGGGGCTCCGGTGGGTCGAGACATCGACCCAATCTCGGAAAAATCGGCCGCTATGTCCAGCGCGATGTCAGTGCCGCAGTCAGTTGTGGCAGCAGTTGCCCCGGTTCCGTGACGCCCGCGGTGTCGAGTTCGAGCGTGTGGGCGCGCTCGAACGGCAGCAGCGGGTGCTCCTGCTGCAGCTGGCGGGCGAGCACGCCAGCGTTGGCCTCGGATGGATCGTTGCCCGCCGCGGCCCGCGCTGCGATGCGACGCTGCAGTTCCGCGCGTGGCGCGCTGCAGGCGATGATCAGCACTCGACAGCCGAGATCGGCGGCCAGCGTGAAGAACGGTCTGCGGCGTTCCGGATCGAGGAAAGTGGCGTCGACGATCACGTGGTGCTGCGCGCTGAGCCCGTGGCGCGCGCAATCCAGCAGCCGCCGGTCAGTCTGGTCGGTGACATCGCCGGCATAGGCACCACCACCCACGGGCGAATTCGTGGCCGCGTCGCGCTGCAGGCCCAGCACGCGCCGACGTTCGACATCGGAGCGGACGCGGATCGCCGGCAGCACCGGTACGGCGGCGGCGCTGAGCCAGGACTTGCCCGACCCGGACACGCCATGCATCAGCATCAGCACCGGCTTGCCGGGGCTTGCCAGTCTGGTCGCCGTGTCGAGCCTCGCGGCGAACTGTGTTGCGGCCGCCGCGCGCAGTTCCGGGCGCACCGCGCCGTGCAGCTGCAAGGCATCGATCTTGGCCCGCACCAGTGCGCGGTGCACCGCGTAGACAGCAAGGACCTGCAGCAATTCGTAGTCGCCGCTGTGGCTGCAGTAGCGATCCAGCAGTACCGCGGCGAGGTCGGCGCGACCCTTCGATTCCAGATCCATGTACAGGAAGGCGAGATCGAGCGCGACATCGCCACGGCGCAACGCGGGGTCGAACTCGAGTCGATCGAACGGCGTCAGTCGTCCCCGCCAGCGCAGGATGTTGCGCGCGTGCAGGTCGCCGTGACCCTCGCGCACGCGGCCCGCAGCCTTGCGCGCGGCGAGCAGCGGTTGCAATGCCGCGACGCGGCCGTCGCACCACGTTCGCAAAGCCGCGACACGCGCCGCGGCGGCAGGGTCACACAGCGCGATCAGTTCGTCCGCGTTGTGCAGCAGCAGCCCGCGCACCTGTTCGGGGTCGCCCTCGGGCGCGGTGCGTTCCACGGCAGGCTCGCTGGCATGGAAGTCGGCAAGCAACCCGGCAAGCTCGGCGATCTCATTCGCGCGCACATCGCCCGCGACGAGCAGTGCCGACAATTCCTGCGAGCGATCGAACTGGACCATGCGCACGGCATAGTCGACGACGGCGCCGCTGCCGAAGCAGCGCAGGCTGTCGCCGGATTGGCGCAGCGGCACCACGTCGAGATACAGATCGGGCGCGAGGCGGCGGTTCAGCGCCAGTTCGGCTTCGCACAGCATGCGCCGCGACTCCAGCGTAGTCGCGTCGATGAACTCGAAGCGAACGGGCTTCTTGATCTTGTACGCGTAGTCGCCCGTTAGAATGACCCACGACAGGTGCGTCTCGACGGTCTCGATGCCGCGGATCGGATGCTCGAAAGAACCGGCATCGAAGCGCGGCGCGGCGGGTGAGGCGAGGCTCATCGCCTGCGGTCGCGGCGTGATGTGGGGTCGGTCTTCATGCTTCACAGCCTCGCCGGATGGCGCGCCCGATCATCGGCAGCGCAGCGCGGCAGCACAATACGCACGACCCCGTAGTGCGCGGCGGTCGGCAGGCGCGACACAGGTCGTTACTTTGTTACACTCACGCCGCGCGGCCCGGATTCACGGTCGCAACGGAGGCTACGCGTGCTGCAGGCGATCGACCTTCACAAGCGCTATGGCGACGTCGTCGCGCTCGAGTGCCTGAACCTCACGGTGCAACCGGGCGAGGTGTTCTGCATGCTGGGCGCGAACGGCGCCGGCAAGACCACGACGATCAACCTGTTCCTGGACTTCGTGCCGCGCACCAGCGGACGCGCGCTGATCTGCGGTCTCGATGTGGCCGAGCAGCCGCTCGAAACCAAGGCACTGCTCGCCTACATTCCCGAAGTGGTCAGCCTGTATCCGGCGCTGACCGGGTTCGAGAACCTGCGCTATTTCTCGCGGCTCGCGGGGCTGCGCCTCGCGGAGCCCGAGATGGCGGCGCTCGCCGATCGTGTCGGTCTCGCGCGCGCGGCCTTGCAGCAGCGTGTCGGCGCTTACTCCAAGGGCATGCGGCAGAAGCTCGGGCTCGCGATCGCCCTCGCGCGGCGCGCGCAGGTGCTGCTGATGGACGAGCCGCTGTCCGGACTCGATCCGAAGGCCGCCAACGAATTCACCGGCCTGCTGCGCGATGTAGCGGCGGGTGGCGTCGCCGTGCTGATGACCACCCATGACCTGTTCCGCGCGCGAGAGTTGGCGACCCACATCGGGATCATGGCGCGCGGCCGTCTGGTCGAGCAGCTGCGCGCCGATGCGGTCGACCCCGGCCGCCTCGAGGAGCTGTACCTCGCGCACATGAGGGACTGGACATGATCGGCGTCATCGTCCGGCGCGAACTCACCGACTGGCTGCGCGACGGACGCTTGCGCTGGCTCGGCGCCGGCTGCGTCGCGCTGCTGCTGGTCGTCGCGCTGGTGGGGTGGCAGTCCACGCTGACGCAGGTCGAGGACCGCCGCGCCGCGGTCGAGCGCGAGACCGGCAATTTCCTGGGCCAGGGCGCGAAGAATCCGCACTCGGCCGCGCACTTCGGCCAGTACGCGTTCCGGCCGGTGCTGCTGCCGGCAGCGATCGATCCGGGCGTCAGTCCTTGGATGGGCTCGATGGTCTGGATGGAAGCGCACCGCCGCAATCTTGCCGAGTTCCGGCCCGCCGAGGACGGCGCCGGCCAGCGGCAGTCGACCGGTCTCTCCGTGGCCTGGGTGCTGCAGAACGTCGTGCCGCTGCTCGTGATCATGCTCGGCTTCGCGACGGTGGCGGGCGAGCGTGAGCGCGGCACGCTGGCGCTGCTGCTCGCGCAGGGTCTGCGGCTGCGCACGCTCGCGTTCGGCAAGGGCGTGGCAGTGTTCGCCGCGACCGCGCTGCTGCTGTTGCCCGTCATGCTCGTGATCCTCGGCCTGTACCTGTTCACACCAACCGCCGTCGAAGCGGAAGGTGCGGCCGCGCGCCTGGGCTGGATGGGACTCGCGCATGCGCTGTATCTGGCGAGCTTCGTCGGTATCGCAGCCTGCGTTTCGCTGCTCGCGCGTGATGCGCGCTCGGCGTTGTTCACGCTGCTGCTGGCGTGGGTCGTGCTGGTCGTGCTGGTGCCACGCCTCGCGACCGACGTGGCCGCCGTGCGGCATCCGATTCCGGCGGCGACCGAGTTCTGGGACGCGATCAAGCGCGGCGAGGGCGGCGCTGCGCAGCCCGGCGTGCGTCCCGAGGAGCGCGCGGCGCGGCTGCGCGAGAGCGTGGCCGCTGAGCTGCTCGCGCGTTACGGCGTGACGAAGCTCGAAGACCTGCCGGTGAACTTCACCGCCGTCTACCTGCAGCGGCTCGAGGACGCCGACGCGCCCGTCATCGATCACGTCTACGGCAAGCTGTGGTCGGCGCAGGAGCAGCAGCGGGCCGTGCGCAGCCTCGCCGGCTTGTTCTCGCCGACGGTATCGCTGCGCGAGTTGTCGATGGCGCTCGCGGGCACCGACCCGTATGCGTTGCGCCATTTCGGCGACGCGGCGGAAGTGCATCGTCGGCAGCTGGTCGCCGCGCTCAACGGTACGCAGGCGCGCGATGGCGCGGGCACACCGTTCTACGTCGCGCCCGCCGACACCTGGCAGCGCATGCCGCAGTTCCACTACGAGCCGCCAGCGGCGGCCGACGTACTGGCGCGACATCGCGTCGATCTGGCGCTGCTCGCGCTGTGGGCACTGCTGCCGCTGGTGGCGGCCGGCGTGCTGGCTGCGCGGCGCCGGGACGCGCGCTGATGAGCGCACTGCTGGCGCGCGAATGGGCCCTGCTGCGCGGCGAACGCGCTTTCGGCCTGGCCTGCGTGCTGGTGGTGCTGCTGGCCGGTTACGCCGTGTGGAGCGGTGCGCGCTGGCAGGCGGCGCGGGCGCTCGACCATCAAGCGAGCGTCGCGCTCGCGGCAGAGTCCGTCGCGCGCGAGGCGGAGCAGCTTGCGGCAATCGAGCGCGGCGAGTTGCCGATCGCCGCGGCAGCTTCGGCCGGGCTGCCGCACATGGTGCGCACCGAGCTCGCGTTGCCGCCCCGCGCGCTCGCCGGTGTTGCGATCGGCGAAGCGGAGTTGCGCCCGACTCGGGCAACCATCAGCGCCACGACCCGCGCGCACGAGATGTTCCGCTTCCAGGAAGTCGACAATCCCATCCTGCTGGGCTGGGGTCGCTTCGATCTGGCCTTCCTCGTCATCTTCCTGTTGCCGCTGCTCGTGGCGGGCTTCAGCTGCACGGTGCTGTCGACCGACCGCGCCAGCGGCACGCTGCGGCTGGTGTTGTCGCAGCCCGTGGGGGCCGGCGCGTTGGCGAGCGCGCGCGTGCTGCTGCGCGGCGGCCTGCTGACACTGCTCGCCGCGGCGAGCGCGACGCTGGGCTGGATCGCGTTCGGCGCAACGACCATGGCTCCGCGCGCGACGGAGCTTGTGATGCTGGCGGGCGTGATCGTCGCCTACGGTGCGTTCTGGTGCGCGCTGGCGCTGTGGGTGGTCTCGCGCAATCGCAGCTCCGAGCACAATGCGCTGGCGATGGTGCTGGTCTGGACGCTGCTCGTGCTGGTGCTGCCGGCGCTGACCACGCTGCTTGCGCGCGAGTTGAGCCCCGTGCCGTCGCGACTCGAGTACATCACCGCCGCCCGCGAAGCGGAAAACGCCGCGAACGCGCGCGGCCGCGAGCTGCTGTCCGGCTATCTGCTCGATCACCCGGAGCTCGAAGCGACCCGCAGCGATGCGGTCGCGCCGTTCATCAAGACCTTCGTGCTCGTGCAGCGCGAGGTTGAGCAGGCGGTCGCACCCATCGTCGCGCGCCATGGGGCTGCCGCACTCGCGCAGCGGCACCTGGGCGACGCGCTGCGCTGGGTGTCGCCGCGCGATCTCGCCGAGCGGGCGCTGTTGCAGGTCGCCGGCAACGACCCGGCGCGCTTTGCGCAGTTCGAGGCGCAGGCCAGTGGCTTGCGCGTCGACTGGCTCGCGGCGGTCCAGCCGCCATTGATCGCAGGCCGGCGGTTGGCCGCCGCCGAATACCAGCAGTTGCCGCGGCCCGCGTTCGCGGAGCCGCCCGCGGCAGTCCGGTCGCGGGACTTCCTCACGACCCTCGGCCTGCTCGGCCTGCTGACCCTGCTCGCCGGCGTTGCGGCGGCCCGCAACCTGGCGCGCTTCTCGCCGGCCGCAGACGGTTAGCGGCCCCTCCGGCCCGCCCCTCCAGAGGGGGGGGCATCACGGGCTTTGATGCCGAGCGCAACCCGTGTTACTCTACCCTTGATTGTCTTCCGTCCGTATCGGACTGCACGCCCCTTCGTGGCGCGTCCTGCTCGAGCCGCAACGCCTGCCAATCAGGTGTCAGGATTTCTGGCTCGCTGTCAGCCGCAACACGGCTCTCTAACGATCCAATTCCTCCTGTCATTCATATCGTTAGTTGTCATAGAGAGACTTGTTACATGGCTAAGATTTATGTCGGCAACCTGCCGTTTTCCGCTACCGAAGACCAGGTCCGCGCGCTGTTCGCCCAGCACGGGACCGTAGAGTCGGTTGCCCTCCCCAACGATCGCGAAACCGGTCGCCCGCGCGGCTTCGGCTTCGTCGAGATGAGCTCGGCGGATGCAGCCCGCGCGATCCAGGCCGTCAATGGCCAGGACATGGGCGGTCGTGCGCTGCGCGTCAATGAAGCGCAGGACAAGCCCCGCGGCGGCGGTGGTGGCGGCGGCGGTGGCCGCGGCGGCTACGGCGGTGGTGGCGGCGGCGGCGGTGGCCGTGGCGGCTACGGCGGCGGTGGTGGCGGCGGCGGCGGCGGACGCTGGTAAGCGGCCCCCCGCGTGGCGAAAGTCAACTTCCGCCAGCAAAAGAGGCAGAAGGAACTGGCGCGTAA
>JBIITU010000230.1:0-5608 GCA_044340335.1 Steroidobacteraceae bacterium | reverse complement strand
GTCGCGGCGAACGCTCCAGTGATGGGGCGTCCGCCGTGGACGCGGCGCCGGCTCCTGTGCCGGCGCCTGACGGCAGCTCGACTTGAGCCGCCCGTCGCGACAGGGACCGGCCACCAGTCAACTCGAGCGCTTGCGGCAGGATGCCGCCAGAGCGATCCCGTTGCGACAGCTGTATCCGCAGCTGGCTGAGGTCCGAGTCGAGTTCGAGTTCCAGGACGGCACCGCCCGGTCGCCGTCCCCCCAGTCTTTTACCTATTTCCCGGCGGCGCGCGGATTCTTCCGCTATGCCTGCCCCTGTCACGGTTGCAGCGGCGAATTCGATTTGTCCGCGCATGTGGCAGAGCTCGCGACGCGCTCCAGTTCGGCGCCGCGCAGTCGCCGTGTCAGCGTGTCCTGCACGGGCCAGCGCGCCCGCGACGTCAACACGCGCGTCGATTGCCCGATCTGTGCCCGGGTGCGCGTCAGTACCACTTTGCGGCCTGCGGATTGAAGCCCGTGGTCCAGCAGGAAATCATCCTCGATCATCGCGCCCGTCTCGAGCAGCTCCAGCAGGAAGCCGAGCAGCGGCGGCAGCGCGCCCTGATCGACCAGCGCTCCCCCGATAACTCTCCCGATACCCGCGTCCGCATCTGGGAACGACTGCACCAGGTGCGGCTGCCCCGCGATCCGGTGCATCCGATCCTGCGCCAGGTGGCCGAACAGACCGCCCTGACGCTGGATGAAGTTCGCCAGGTGCAGGTTTCACGGCTGCCGCAGGTCAATCCGGGCGCACCGGCGGTCTGAGCCACACGCGCACCGGTTCTGGCGAACCCGGGGTTTCGGGTAGTATTCGCCGCTTCGCGTCGCTGCCTCCCGATCCGGCGGCGCCTGTCAAGGACGAGGTAGCGATGTCTCTGACCATTGGTGTTCCCCGCGAGAGCTTTGCGGGCGAGAAGCGTGTGGCCACCGTTCCCGAGGTGGTCGAAAAGCTGATCAAGCTCGGCTTCGCGGTCCGCGTCGAATCCGGCGCTGGCGCCGCGGCGAATTTCGACGACGCCGCCTATGTGGCGGCGGGCGCGAGCATCGCTGCGAACGCCTCCGAGGTCTATTCGAACGCCGATATCGTGTTCCGCGTGCGTCCGCCGACCGCCGCCGAAGTCGGCCAGTTGCGCGAAGGCGCGACGCTGATCGGCTTCATCTGGCCGGCACAGAACCCGGAACTGATGCAGCAGCTCGCGGCCCGCAAGGCCACCGTGCTTGCGATCGACTCGTTGCCGCGCCAGCTGTCGCGCGCGCAGAAGATGGACGCACTGACCTCGATGGCGGGCGTCAGCGGCTACCGCGCCGTCATCGAAGCGGCCCACGCCTTCGGGCGGCCCTTCAACGGCCAGGTCACGGCGGCCGGCAAGATTCCGCCTGCGAAGGTGTTCATCGCCGGTGCGGGCGTCGCGGGCCTTGCGGCGATCGGCGCCGCGGCGAACCTGGGCGCGATCGTGCGCGCCAACGACACGCGCGCCGAAGTCGCTGACCAGGTGGTCTCGCTCGGCGGCGAATTCGTCAAGGTCGACTACGAGGAAGAAGGCTCGGGCGGCGGCGGCTACGCCAAGGTCATGAGCGAGGGCTTCCAGGCCGCGCAGCGCGCGATGTATGCGAAGCAGGCGCGGGAAGTCGACATCATCATCACGACCGCGCTGATCCCGGGCAAGCCGGCGCCGCGGCTGATCACCGCCGAGATGGTGCAGACCATGAAGGCCGGCAGCGTGATCATCGACATGGCCGCCGAACAGGGTGGCAACTGCGAGCTCACCGTCCCCGGCGAAGCGGTCGTGCGCCACGGCGTGACGATCGTCGGTTACACCGACCTCGCGAGCCGGCTCGCGCGCCAGTCTTCGACGCTTTACGCGAACAACCTGCTGCGGCTGACCGAAGAGCTGTGCAAGACCAAGGACGGCCAGATCAACGTCAACTTCGACGACGACGCGATCCGTGGCCTGACGGTCATCAAGCACGGCGAGGTGACCTGGCCGCCGCCGCCGTTGAAGGCGCCCGCGCCGCCGCCGCAGGCCAAGGCTGCTGCCGCGGCCGCAGCGCCCGCCAAGAAGTCCGGCGGCCATGGTGGCGCGAGCGAACCGGCTTCGGCAGGCTCGCTGGCGGTGTTGTTCGGTGGTGGTGCGCTGCTGTTCTGGGTCGTCGGCGCGTTCGCGCCGGCTTCATTCGTCGCCCACTTCACGGTATTCGTGCTGGCCTGCTTCATCGGCTACATGGTGGTCTGGAATGTCACGCCGTCGCTGCACACACCGCTGATGAGCGTCACGAACGCGATCTCGAGCATCATCGCGGTCGGCGCCCTGGTGCAGGTCGCGCCGCCGCTGACGGGCGCGGGCGCTGATCGACCCAGCACCCTGATCCTCGGCCTGTCGGTCGCGGCACTCGTGCTGACAGCCGTCAACATGTTCGGCGGCTTCGCCGTCACGCGTCGCATGCTTGCGATGTTCCGCAAGTAAGGGGCGCCGGCATGTCTGCAAATCTCGCCAACATCGCCTACGTCGGCGCTGCCATCCTGTTCATCCTGAGCCTCGGCGGACTGTCGCACCCCGAAACGGCGCGGCGCGGCAACCTGTACGGCATGCTCGGCATGCTGATCGCGGTGCTGGCAACGGTGCTCGGCCCGCGGGTCACCGCGGCGGGCCTGCCCTGGATCATCGGCGCGCTCGCGATCGGCGGTTCCGTCGGTCTCTACGCTGCGCGCAAGGTGCAGATGACGCAGATGCCCGAGCTGGTCGCGCTGATGCACAGCCTGGTGGGTCTCGCCGCCTGCTTCGTCGGCTTCGCCAGCTACGTCGATACGTCGATCGTCTACGAAGGCGCCGAAAAGACCATCCACGAAGTCGAGATCTACCTCGGCATCCTGATCGGCGCCGTGACGTTCTCGGGTTCGGTCATCGCCTTCGGCAAGCTGTCCGGCAAGATCGGCGGCAAACCTTTGCTGCTGCCGGCGCGGCACTGGCTGAACCTCATCGGCCTGCTGGTCGTGATCTGGTACCTCGTGCAGTTCGTGCAGGCGCCAGATGTCGACGCCGGCATGCTGCCGCTGCTCGTCATGACGGTCATTGCGCTGCTGTTCGGCATCCACATGGTCATGGCCATCGGCGGTGCCGACATGCCGGTGGTCGTCTCGATGCTGAACAGCTACTCGGGCTGGGCGGCGGCGGCGACGGGCTTCATGCTCGCGAACGATCTGCTGATCGTCACGGGCGCGCTGGTCGGATCCTCCGGCGCGATCCTGTCCTACATCATGTGCCGCGCGATGAATCGCCAGTTCCTGAGCGTGATCGCCGGCGGCTTCGGCACCGGCGGCGGCACGACACCGGCGCCCGCCGGCGGCGAACAGCCGCAGGGTGAGGTCACCGCGATCAGCGCGGTCGAGACGGCCGAACTGCTGCGCGGCTCGAAGAGCGTGGTGATCGTGCCGGGCTATGGCATGGCGGTCGCGCAGGCGCAGCACACGGTCTACGAGATCACGAAGCTGCTGCGCGAGGCGGGCGTCAACGTGCGCTTCGCGATCCACCCGGTCGCGGGCCGCATGCCGGGGCACATGAACGTGCTGCTGGCCGAGGCCAAGGTGCCGTACGACATCGTGCTCGAGATGGACGAGATCAACGACGACCTCCCGTCCACCGATGTCACGATGGTGATCGGCGCGAACGACATCGTGAATCCGGCTGCGCAGGACGATCCGTCGAGCCCGATCGCCGGCATGCCGGTGCTCGAGGTCTGGAAGTCGAAGACGTCGATCGTCATGAAGCGCTCGATGGCCTCGGGTTACGCCGGCGTCGACAATCCGCTGTTCTTCAAGGAGAACAACCGGATGCTGTTCGGCGACGCGAAGAAGATGCTCGACGAGGTCATGGCGGCGCTGAAGGGCTGACCGCAGCCACCGCCGGTGCCGTCACCCCCATGAAGATCTTTTCCGCGCTCTACGACCGCGCGCTCGCCTGGAGCCGCCATCCGCACGCCGAGCGCTATCTGGCAGCGGTCAGCTTCACCGAGTCGGCGTTCTTTCCGATCCCGCCGGACGTGCTGCTGGCGCCGATGACGCTGGCGCGACCGCAGCGCTGGTGGCGGCTGGCGGCCCTCACCACCGTCACATCTGTGCTCGGGGGGCTGCTCGGCTACGTGATCGGCTACCTCGCACTCGAGGCCGTCGCGCCAGTGCTGCAGCGGGTGGGCTACTGGCCGTACTTCGAGACGGCCGAGGACTGGTTCGACCGCTACGGCTTCTGGGCGATCTTCGCCGCCGGCTTCACGCCGATTCCGTACAAGGTGTTCACCGTTGCGGCAGGCGCCGTGCACATGGCACTGCTGCCGTTCGTGGCGGGGTCCCTGATCGGCCGCGGCGCGCGTTTCTTCCTGGTCGCTGCGCTGGTTCGCTACGGCGGTGCGCCGATCGAACAGCACATTCGCCGCTACATCGACTGGCTGGGCTGGGGCACGCTGGTGTTGCTGCTGCTCGCCTACCTGATCTGGAAGTTCTGACGGCGGCGCTGCGCGGCTGCTCGCTACAATGCGCGGCATGCCAGACAGCGCGCACACCGGTTCAGCCGTGTCCCCCGAAGATCTCGAGCGCGTGCTCGAGTTGCTGCGCGCCATCGACGCCGATCGTGGCCTGCTCGCGCAGTTCTCCGCGCAGCAGCGGCTCGAACTGCTGCAGCTCGCAGGGCGCATCACCAAGCCCGATCGCAAGGCACTGCGCAAGATGGCGAAGGCGTTCCGGCGCGCCGATCGCGTCGCTGCCCAGGCGCAGGACCGCGCGCTGCTGGACCAGACCGGGTTGCGGGCGCAGCGCCGCGCGCCAGTCTACGCGCCGCTGTGGTTGCCACCGCCGAGCGCAGCAGAGGCCGCCGTGGCGCCGGTCGACGCTGCGGCGCGCCCGGCGCTGAACAGCGCGCGCAACTGCTACGTCTGCAAGACCGGGTACACGCTGCCGCATCGCTACTACGATTCGATGTGCGTGCCCTGCGGCGACTTCAACTATGCGAAGCGCGAGCAGACCGCAGATCTCAACGGCCACTACGCGCTCGTCACCGGCGCGCGCGTCAAGATCGGCTACCAGGCCGCACTGAAGCTGCTGCGCGCCGGCGCGCACGTGATCGTGACGACGCGCTTTCCGGTCGATGCCGCCGCCCGGTACGCGGGCGAGGCGGATTACGCGGTGTTCCGTGCGCGACTGCAGATATTCGGGCTCGATCTGCGCCACACGCCCAGCGTCGAAATCTTTGCACGCGCGCTGCAGGAGCGCCTGCCGCGACTCGATTACATCCTGAACAACGCCTGCCAGACCGTGCGTCGACCGGCGGGTTGGTTCCGCCACCTGCTCGATGCCGAGGCGCAGTCGTTCGAGTCGCTGCCAGCAGCCTGGCGCGAGTCGCTCGCCGCGCACGTCGAACTGTGTCGCAGCCTCGGTGCCGCGGCCAGCGACAGCAGCAGCAACGCCGGCGACACCGCGCTGCCCGCGCTGCGGGCGCTGCCGGCGGCATCCGGCCTGCTGCAGAGTGCGGCGCTGTCGCAGCGGCGCTATCTGGATGAGGACTTCCATGGCGGCGATGCGCTTTTCCCCGCCGGTCGATAC
>JBIITU010000433.1:0-2922 GCA_044340335.1 Steroidobacteraceae bacterium | reverse complement strand
CAGGATCGCAAGCGCATCGGCGCCGTACCAGCCGGGTGGCAGGGCGGCGTCCGGCATGTCGGCCCAGCGCAGCCGCTGGAAACTGCGCACGCGGCGCCGGTCGATGGGCAGTCGCGAGTACACCACCATGCCGTACTGCCCGGGGAACAGGCCGAAGCCCTGCGCATCGCCGGGACCGTCCCGGCGATCGTCGCGATCAAGATCGAGCCCGGTCGGCTCGCCCGTGTTGACGGGTGCGCTGAAGCGCTCGCGATACTGCAGCGGCGCCGCGGCGATGTCGGGGCGTCGCGCCGCAAGGTAGAGGTCGTGGAACAGCGCGGCGCTTCTGCCCCGTGAGTCGTAGTCGAATTCGTTGAGCAGCAGCACGTCCGGGCGCACGCGCCGGATCACGGTGGCGATGGCGATCGCCTGCGGATCGCGACCGGTCGCGAGGTCGCGCTCGAGCTGGCCTGCAGAGTTGCGGTTCAGGCTGGCGTTGAACGTGGCGATGCGCAGCGGCTCGGCTGCGGCGGTCGCGCTGGCGAGTGCGAGCAATGTTGCTGCCAATCTTGCCAGCGTCGGGCGCGGTGCCACGCGGCGAGTGCGCAAAAAAAGAGGGCGGCTTGCGCCGCCCTCCGTTTCAGTCGCGATCCGCATCGGCGGAGCGCCCGGTCATCAGAATTCGATGCGCGCCGACACCATCGCGGTGCGCGGCGCCCCGATCGAGAAGAAGCCACGCGACGTGCCGATGCCCGTGCCGCTGCTGATGTTGCCGAAGTACTCTTCGTCGAACAGATTGATGACGTTGAACTGCAGCGCGAGACGCTTGACGTTGTCTACCGGCAGTTCCCACGTCGCGTCGAGATCCCACACCATGTAGCTCGGGGCAATCTCGTTGTTGTTGTCGGTCGAGAAGCGGTCGCCGACGTGCTTGCCCTGCAGGCCCATGCGGAAGCTCTTCGACGGCACCCAGTCGAAACGCGTCGCGAAAGTCCACTCCGGCGTTTCGACCAGGGTCTTGCCGGCGAACGCATCGTCGGCCGTCGAGCTGGGGTCATCCTGCACTTCGCTGTCGTTGTACGACGCCGACGCCGTGATCGTGAAGGTGTCGAGCGGCTGCCAGCCGATTTGCGCATCGATACCCTGCAGGTCGACTTCGCCGAGGTTGCGGTCGACGTTGAAGCCCAGGTCCGGGTCGAAGGCGGTCACGATGCGGTTGGTGTAATCCGAACGCCAGACCGCGACCGAGGCCAGGAAGGTGTCGCTGTTATAGCGCCAGCCGAGGTCGATCGACTTCGTCGTCTCCGGGTCAGGCAGCGGGCTGCCGATGGATCCATCGCCCTGACGACGCACGGAGTAGAGGTTGTCGGTGCGCGGCGCCGACAGGCCTTCGGCATACGATCCGTAGATCGTGTGGTTGCCGGCAAACTTCCAGGTCGCACCGACATTCGGCAGCACGTCGTCGAACTTCAGCGTCTTGCTGTAGGGCGCGATGAACTGCGTGGCGGTCGTGCCGGTCGTGAACACGACGTTGCCGTTCGGCAGCGTTGCGAGCGGCGCCTGCGTCGTGCACAGCGTGCCATTCGCACCCGGGTTGGAACCGGAGTTGCCGGTGCCGCCGTTCGGCGTATAGCAGAGCTGGTTCAGCTCACGCGTGAACTCCGGCGCGCGGACACCAACGTTCAGGGTCAGTGCGTCGTCGAGGAATTTGCCGCGGTACTCGGCGGCCAGCTGGTTCAGTTCGGCGATCGACAGACGATCGCGGCCGCGGATCTCGCTGCCGTCGGCGGCGAGGATCGGGCGACCGTTGCGGCCGGCGAACACGTTCTCCGGATTGCCGTTCGCGTCGACGAAGCCCCATTGCGCGGTCTGGCGGTGCTTGCCGTAGTCCAGCGTGTAGGCCGCACGCAGGCGATGCTGGTCGTTGATGTCCCAGATGGCCGACGTCGTCAGGCCCCAGCGGCGTGTGTTGGTCGTGTTCGGCGTGTAGACGCGGACGAAGTCGAGCAGGTCGCCGTCGCCATTGACGTCGACACCCATGGCGGTCGTCGAGGTGCCGAGGATGCGACGATCGACGACGTTCGCGGCCGGCGTTTCGCGCAGCGTGTTGGTGCCGCCGCCATTCGCGAGCACGTACTGCCACGACGGGTCGAACGTCAGCTTGACGCGATCGTTGACGTTCCACAGCACCTGGCCACGGATGTTGCCCGTGTCTGACGGGTTGATGCGCAGGCCGAAGAAGTTCGTGCAGCTCGACGGGTTGACCGGGTTGTCCGCAGCGAGCAGACCGCCCGTGATGTTGCCGACGATCTGGCGACCTTCGTCATCGACGACGCCGGCGGTCGGCAGGTCGCGGGTACAAGTCGCAAGGTTGTCGTACTCGCGACCAAACTGAATGAAGTTCGCCTCGCTCGCGTTGCGGTAGAACGCATTGCGGTTCTTGTTGAAGTGGAAGCCGAGGCTCATGAAGCCGCGGTCGCCGAGGTCCTGATGCAGGCGGCCGTTGTACTGGCGCTTCAACAGCGTGCCCGGCCCCTTGAACTTGTTGTAGTCCTGGTAGGACGCCGACACGAACGCCGTCGTGCCCCAGGGGCCGAATGCGCCCGAATCCAGACTCGTAAAGATGCGGTTGTAGCCGAAGTCGCCCTTCGACAGCACCGCCATGGCGCTGGCTTCTTCGGTCGGGCGGCGGGTGCGGTACGCCACGGTGCCGCCGGTCGCCGACGCAGTCGGCGAGTCGGCATCGGTCGTGCCGAGGTTCACGTCAGCCGCAGAGATCAGCTCGGGATCCAGCATCTGGTTCGTGAACAGCGCGTAGTTGCCGGTGTCGTTGAGCGGCACGCCGTCGAAGGTCACCGCGACGCGAGAACCGTCGAAGCTGCGCAGACGCAGGTTGCCGCCCGAGCTGCCGTATGGGTCACTGTTCGTGAAGTTCACGCCCGG
>JBIITU010000434.1:0-2922 GCA_044340335.1 Steroidobacteraceae bacterium | reverse complement strand
CTCGCCCATGCCGCTGTCGTCGAGCACCTTGTAGACCACGAGCTTGGCGCGCGGCGCCATGCCCTGCAGCGAACCATCCTTGGCGGCACCGGCGACGATGCCGCAGACATGCGTGCCGTGGCCGTCACGGTCGGTGTCGCTCTTGAGCCGCTTCGGCGCACCGGGCTGGGTGCAATCCCACACCTCTTCGATGCTGTCGTGGGTCGCGAAGTGCGGATGATCCGTCCGCACGCCAGTGTCGAGCACGGCCCAGCGGACGCGCTCGCCCGCGGCGCCGTAGCTCGCGCGCGCGGCATCCACCTGGATCACGCTCGCCGAGCGGCGCACCAGCTTGCGCTTCGGGCTGCTGCGCCACACCGCATAGACGCGCAGGTCGCGATGGCGGTGCGCCACCAGCGCGAGTTCGGAAGGCGTGAGCCGCGCCGCGACGAAACGCCGCAGCCGGTCGACGCGGGCTTCGGCGAGGTTGGCCTTGCCCACGAGCTTCTCGATGGCGCTCGCCGCGCGCTCGATGCGATCCGTGAGACAGGCGTTGCCGTGCTCGGGTCCAGCCTCGTGCGCGCGCATGGCCGCGGCGTCTTCGTCGATGGCGCGGTAACCGGGCTCCAGGATCTCGATCAGCACCGGGTGGCGCGCCTCGACGGCCAGCGACGCCGCGACATCGCGCGCGATCAGGAAGCGGCCGAACTTGTCGATGCGCGCCGCGTCGTAGACCACCGCGCGCACCTTCGGGTGCGCGAGATACCCCACCGACGAGTGCGGGTTGAAGCCCTGCAGCGTGCGCGTGCGGGCGTTGACGATCACATCGTCGACGATGAAATTCTCGGGGTCGAAATCCGCGCGCAGGCCCTTGTCGAGCGCCACCGGGTCGAGCGGGTCCGAGAAGTTGTGCCAGCGCGCCACGCCCGCCGGCACGCGCAACGGGCACGAGAGAAAGTCCTGCACTTCACGGATGCCGAGCGGCGAGCCCAGCGTCACGAACTGCTCCACGCGCTGCTGCGCGCCGAGCTCCGCCAGCACCTCGAGCGCGACGATCGTGCCCTGGCTGTGCGCGATCAGCGTCAGCGGTTCATTCGGGTCCGCCGCCGCGAGCGCCGCCCGCAGCCGCGCCTGCACCTGCTCGCGCACGCCCTTGCGGAAGAAGTAGGCCGCCGTGTCCTTGATGAACGCCGAAAGGAACGCGCGCGCCACCGGCTTGCGCAGGAAGGCCGGCAGCGGCAGCACCTTGGCACGCGGCCCGGGCGGCGCCACGCCATAGGCGCGCAGCATCGAACGCACGAGGTGCTGCGCATCGGCGTTCTTCGGCGATACCCCCGCTTCGCGCAGCAGGGTGTCGATGTTGAGGTCAGCAGGTTCCGCCTGCCGCTTGCCGACACGCTTCGGCGCCTTCGCAGGCTGCGCGGGATGCAGGATGTCGGCCCAGTAGGCCATCGCCGCGCGCGCGCCCATCTCGCGCCCGAACAGCGCGAGGTCCCATTCACGCTTCAGCGGCTCCGCCGGCCCGTGATTGCCGATGCCGTGGATGTAGAGAATCTGCGCCATCACTCACCCCCGCGCTGATGCGATCGATGTTGCGCCGCACACCCGGCGCTTGTCGAGCCTGCTGCTTTACGCCGGGGCCGCGCTTGTGTACATGCTGGCGGGTCGCGCGTTCATGTCCCCGGGGGTCCACATGCGCAGCTCTGTCCTGATCATCGCCGCCTTTCTGTTCGGCCCGCAGGCCGCGCTCGCCGTCACGCTGCCCGACTGCAATGCCATCAAGGCCTGGGCCGCGCCGGTCACGCCGCCGGCGGATTTTCGCAACGCCGCCGAGCTCGAGCGGGCCCGCGGCCAGGTCTTCACGCTGCTCGAAAGCCCTGCAACGGCAACCACCTTCGGCAGTCCGCAGAACGCCTGGACCGACCGCGAGCGCGCCGAAGTGCGTCAGCACCTGAACTACTGCCAGCAGGCGCTGCGGCAAACCCGCGACCCGGGCGGATCCGCGCGGGTGGCCTTCGTGATGACCACCCTGCCCGAGCGCCAGACGCTGCGCAGCAGCTCCCCCATGCCGCAGAGCAAGCGGGAGTACCTCGCGCAGAACCCGCGCGCCGCGCCCGTCCCGCGGAACCCCAATGCATCGACCGACCTGATCTCGCCGCTCGAGACGCTGGGCGTACGCCCCGGCATGACCTTGACCGCGACGCGTGCCGCGGCGGCGCAGTGGGGCGCACGCATCGGCGAACCCGTGGCCGGCGGCTTCAATGTCAACGCCGAGCCCGACGGCCCGGCTTACCGCGGCCCCCCGCCGACCCAGTCCACCGGCGTCGTGGGGATGCGCCTGTTCCCACTCGACCCCACGGGCGACACGAACGACAGCGATCGGCTCGTGATCTACCACGTCAGCCTGCAGCTGCCGGGCCGGGTGCTGCGCACCACGCCCGACGTGCCCGGCCTGCCACTCACTGAACTGATCGCGCAGGGCCAGCAGCGCCTGGGCCGACCACTGCGCGTCGCCAACACCACGCAGACCCCGAACCGCGCCGACTGCGCCTACGCCGTGCCCGACTACGCCAACCGCGTGCACGTGGCACTCAACAGCGAGATCCGCAAGTTGTTCCCGCATCTCGCCGCCTGGAAGGCCTGCGGCACCATCAGCGTGCTGACCCAGATGACCGACCGCGGCGACGGGCTCATCAGCGGCTACACCATCGTGCACAGCGATGCCGCGCTCGCCGAGCGCGCGTACACCGCACTGCGCGAAGTCGCGCGCCAGCGCGAGGGCCAGCCATGAAGCGCAGCGCGCGGGTCATCGCGCTGCTCACCACAGCGCTGGCGAGTGCTGCCCTGCTCGCCCAGCCCGCCCCCACCGACCGCCTCGCCCCCAGGGTCGAGAACTTCATCGGCAGCGAGGAAGTGCGCGCGTTCCGCATTCGCGGCATCGGC
>JBIITU010000071.1:0-11312 GCA_044340335.1 Steroidobacteraceae bacterium | reverse complement strand
CATCGCCCGCGGAACACTTTTTCGCGCCTCGCCGGGCTCCCCGCCTGGCTCCCACCCTGACGGGATCGGCGCGACCTTCCAAGGCGGCCGCAAGGCCGCCTTGTTTTTCTCCCCCGCAGTTCCGTGGCCGCAAAAAAAACAGCCCCGCTTGCGCGGGGCTATGGTCGCTTGCTTGTTGTGGAGGAGTGTTCGCTTCTTGTTCTTGTGGCATCAGCAGGAGCAACGCGCGTGCCACGCTTTTCTCGCGGCTCGGGGTTCGACATAACCGTGAACTTTCCGACTCGAAGCGTGACGAAATCGTGATAAATCAGTCACCTGGAACGCTAGGCTGATTAAGTCAGATCCCGGTCACCGTCAGTTCAGTGTCAAACCAGCCGACGCAGTGGCGGTCGGCTGCGGGGTCTTGCGTGCTGGCCTGACGTAACAATTCCAATTGGATCAGATAGTTAAGCGCTGCAGGGTAGGTGTAAATGATATCGACAGGTGTGCAACAGGCTTACGTCAAATCGCCACTCTCGCTGGCAGTCTGGTTCCTGGCCGCGGTCGCGTTTGCCTACGTGGTGCTGGTGGCCGCCGCGGCCGCCGCGACCGCCGCCCCGGCGACGCGTGCCGGGGCGCAGCTGGCGGGTGCACAGCAGGTGACCTCGCCCGTGGCGACAGCGCCGGGCGATACCCGCATCCCGCGACCGGCGGCGCTCGAGCGCGACGTGCAGTTCTGGATCCGCGTCTACTCCGAGATTCCAAACAGTGCGGGCTTCATGCACGACGCCCGCGACCTCTCGATCGTCTACGAAACGCTGCGTTTCACGCCCAACCTGACGCCGCAGCAGCGCAAGCCCACCGTCGATGAAGCGCGCGAGCGCTACCAGCAGATCCTGCGTCGACTCGCTGCCGCGCTGTCGGGCGGCGGAGCGACGGCAGCGAGCGTCACTGCAGGGCTCAGCGATGAGGAGCGCCGCGTGCTCGCGCTGTGGGGGCCCGCGGTCACGTCGGCACGCCTGCTCGAAGCGAGTCGCAGCGTGCGCTTCCAGCTCGGTCAGGCCGACCGGTTCCGCGAAGGCCTGGTGCGTTCCGGTCGCTGGGAGACACACATTGCGCAGTCGCTCGCGAACCTCGGTCTGCCGCCGGAACTCGCCGCGCTGCCGCACGTCGAGTCGTCGTTCGATCCGACGGCCTACTCGAAAGTCGGTGCGGCCGGCCTGTGGCAGTTCATGCGCGAGACCGGCAGGCGCTACATGCGGATCGACGACGAGGTCGTCGATGAGCGGCTCGATCCGTTCCGCGCCACCGAAGCCGCGGCGCAATTGCTGGCCTACAACCATCGCGTGCTCGGCACCTGGCCGCTGGCATTGACTGCGTACAACCACGGTGCCGCCGGCATGCGCCGCGCGGTCGACCAGACGGGCACGACGGACTTCGTGACCATCGCGCGCAACTACCAGAGCCGCACATTCGGGTTCGCATCGCGCAACTTCTACCCGTCGTTCCTCGCGGCACTGACGATCGACCAGAATCCGGAGAAGTACTTCGGACCGATCCAGCGCGCGCCGGAGATGCGCTTCCACGAGATCGAGATGCCTGCCTACGCGCAGATCGACTCGCTCGCCAAGACGCTCGGCACGACACGCGAGGCGCTGCGCGACTACAACCCGGCGCTGCGCGAGCCGGTCTGGCGCGGCGCGCGCTTCGTGCCGCGCGGCTATCGGCTGCGCGTCGGGGCGGAGGCGCGTGCCTGGACTCCGGAGCGACTGGCTGCTGCGCTGGGCCCGGGCGAACTGTACTCGGCGCAGATTCGCGCCGGGACGCACCGGGTTGCAGCGGGTGAGACGCTGGCGCGCATCGCGCGAACCTACGGCATCACCGAGCGCGCGCTCGCGCAGGCCAACGGGATCGGCACGGGCGCGCAGCTGCGCCGCGGCACGCGGCTGCGGCTGCCGGAAACCAGGCCGCCGACGCTCGCCGAGGTGGAACTCGCCGCGGTCGCCGCGCGTGTCGCCAGCGCATCCGCGCCCGCGGGGGTGGGTGGCGGCACTGTCGCTACCAGTGCCGCGGTCAACGTTGGCGCGCCCGCATTGGTCGCCGCGGGCACTGCGGGGACTGCTGACTCGGCGCGACCGGAAGTGTATCGGGTGCGGCCCGGCGATACCCTCTCCGACATCGCCCGACGTTTCGAGCTGAAGCCCTCCGAGCTGATGCGGATGAACAACATCCGCGATGCGAACTTCCTGTACACGGGGCAGAGACTGCGCATCGGCGACGGACGCAGTGCCGCGCTGGCAGAGGGTGCTCCCGGCAGTGCCACGGCTGCGGCGGAGTCCATGGCCGTCGATGGCGAGGCCGGTGCGGCAGGAACGCCGTCAGTCGTTGCCGCGGCTGCGGCAGAGCGCACTGAAGAGCGCGGTCCGTCGGAGCTGCCGCCCGCTGCGACCGAGACCCCGGTGGACGCGCAAACGCCCTCGGTGGGTCCTGGTGCTGGCAGCGCCGCCGCGGCCGAGTTCACGGATATCCTCGTTGCCCGCGACGACACGATCCGGGTGATCTCGGAGGAAACCCTCGGGCACTACGCCGAGTGGCTCGGGTTGCCGGCCTCGCGCCTGCGCGCGCTGAACCGGTTGCGCACTGGCCAGCCCGTGGTGCTGGGGCGTCGATTGAAGCTCGACTTCAGCCGCGTGTCGCGCCCCGACTTCGAACAGAAGCGACGCGACTTCCACGGCGCGCTGCAGGCGCGTTACTTCGAGAACCAGCGCATCGTCGGCACCGAGATCTATATCGTGCGACGCGGCGACTCGGCCTGGGCCGTCACGCAACGCTACGACGGCCTGCCGACCTGGTTGCTGCAGCAGTACAACCCCGATGTCGACCTCGGCGACCTGCGCGCCGGCTCGCAGCTGATCGTGCCGAAGGTGCAGGGCGCGCCCTGAGGGCGCCGCGCGCGGCCTGACGGCTCAGCGCGAGCGCGAGTGATATTCCTCGTTCGGCATCATGTCGGTGCCGGTCGCGAGTCGGTTCGTCATGTTGAAGAAGCCGATCACGGCGCACAGATCCCAGATCGCGCGGTCGTTGAAGCCGGCGCGGCGCAGCGCACGCCGCTCGGCGTCGCCGGTCTCGGCTGGCGTGACCGTCAGCGCGTGCGCGAACTCGAGCATCGCTCGCTGCTTCTTCGTGACCTTCGCCGCGCGCCAGTTCATGACCAGCAATTCGCCCAAGGCCGGGTCGCCCGACATCTCGCGCACGGCCTGGCCGTGGGCCGTCAGGCAGTAGTAGCAGCGGTTCGCCGCCGAGACGACCACCGCGATCATCTCCCGCTCGAGCTTGCTGAGGGCGGAGTCGCCGAGCATCAGGTCGTTGTACATGCCGATGAACGCGCGCAGCTTGGTTTCATCGAAGCTGTAGGCCGCGAGCACGTTCGGCAGGAAGCCGATCTTCTCGTCGCAGATGTCGAAGTACTTGCGCAGGTCGGGCGCGAGGCGGGTGCGCGGCGGGATGCGCAGTTTCAGTGCCGTCAGGTGACGCGGCTGCGAAGCGGAACGCTTGGGCATGATTCGAATGACCTCGTGGTGTTGCGACGCAGCTGGCGCGTCAGTTCTCGTCGACCTGGTCGACGTCCGCCTGGCCGGAAATGCGGCGGCGGATGTGCGACCAGGACAGACCCATCGACAGGATGGCGGCGATGACGACCAGCGCGACCCAGACCAGCGCACCCGTGTCGTCGAGCGACAGCCAGCCGTACCAGACGACCGACCATATGAGCACGCCGAAGAAGGCCAGCGCGAGCAGCACGCCACCGACGCCGAGCGAGCGCATGGTCGCGCGCAGGAACACGATCCAGCCGATCAGCAGCGCGATGCCGAGCAGCACGGTGGGCGGCGTCACATCCGGGAGCGCGTCCTGCAGCCAGTGGAAGTACGAGAAGCCGCTGGGGTTGAAGGTGAGCAGCACGAGCCCCAGCGCCGCGAGGAATCGCAGCCCGAAGCCGGCCAAACTGATGCTGTCCTGAGCCATGATGATCGCGAGCCTGTGTGACGCAGTGCGCGCCTGCCGCGCGGATGATCCGCGATCGCCGTGCCGGCCACAACGGTTCTGTGACCAGTGCCGCAGGGGTGGCAATGGCCCGGGGGCCAGCGCTCTCGTATAGTCGCAATCCGATGTCGACCACGCAGCACCTCGCGAACCTGAACAACCAGCAGCGCCGGGCCGTGACCATCGGTCAGCCGCTGGTCGATCCGGCCGCGTCCAAGCCCCAGGGCTGGAGCTGCGGGCCGGTGCTGGTCGTTGCGGGCGCGGGCACCGGCAAGACTTCGACGATCGCGCATCGGGTCGCACATCTGCTGCTGCAGGGTGTGGACCCGACCCGCATCCTGCTGCTGACCTTCACGCGGCGCGCCGCGCAGGAAATGCGGCGTCGCGCGCGCGACATCATCAAGGAAGCGCTCGGCGAAACGCTAGGTGGCAGCAGCCAGACGCTGGCGCAGCGGCTGCAGTGGGCCGGCACCTTTCATTCGATCGGCAATCGGCTGCTGCGGCACTATGCGAAGCACTTGAATCTCGACCCGGCGTTCTCGGTGCTCGATCGGGGCGATTCGGCGGATCTGCTCGACAGCCTGCGCGAACAGCTCGGGTTTGCCGAGAAGTCGCAGCGCTTCCCGCGCAAGGATGTCTGCCTCGCGATCTACTCGCATCGCGTCAACAGCCAGGGCTCGCTCAAGGACACGCTCGAGAATCACTTCCCGTGGTGCCAGCAGTGGGCCGAAGACCTGACTCGCCTGTTTCGCGCCTATGTCGAGCGCAAGCAGCAGCTGGCCGTTCTCGATTTCGACGACCTGCTGCTGTTCTGGCACGGCATGATGCAGGATCCCCGTCTCGCGCAGCACGTTGGCCGGCACTTCGATCACGTGCTCGTCGATGAGTACCAGGACACCAACCGGCTGCAGGCCGAGATCCTCAGGCTCATGAAGCCCGACGGCCACGGCTTGTTCGTCGTCGGTGACGACGCGCAGTCGATCTATTCCTTCCGCGCCTCGTCGGTCGAGAACATCCTCGAGTTTCCGGCGCAGTTCGAACCACGGGCCGAGATCGTCACGCTGTCGCAGAACTACCGCTCGACGCAGCCGGTGCTCGATGCCAGCAATGCGCTGATGGTCGAGGCGCCGAAGCAGTTCCGCAAGCAGCTGATCTCGGCGCGCGGCGCCGGCGCCATGCCGCTGTACGTGACGACCGACGACCTGCAGTCGCAGGCCGAGTACATCTGCGCGCAGGTGCTGAAGAAGCGCGAGGCGAACGTGCCGCTGCGCAAGCAGGCCGTGCTGTTCCGAACCGGCAGCCACAGCGACCTGCTCGAGATCGAGCTGACGCGGCGCAAGATCCCTTTCGTGAAGTACGGCGGCCTGCGCTTCCTCGAAGGCGGCCACATCAAGGACCTGCTCGCGACCCTGCGCTGGGCGGACAATCCGCGCAACGATCTCGCCGGCTTTCGCGTCGTGCAACTGCTGCCCGGCTTCGGCCCGGTCAACGCGCGCAAGGTCGTCGAACAGGTCAAGGCGGCCGGTTACTCGTTCGCCACGCTGGCGGACTTCCAGCCGCCGCCCGAGTCACGGATCGCGTGGCCGAAGTTCGTCGAACTGTATCGCGCGCTGTCCGAGCCGCAGCGCCCCTGGGCCGGGCAGGTGCGTCTGGTGCGCGACTGGTACAAGCCGCATTTCGAGCGGATCTTCGAGCACTTCCATACGCGCATTGGCGATCTCGACCAGCTCGAACTGCTGTCGACCCAGTATCCGTCGCGCGAGCGATTCCTGTCGGAGCTGACGCTGGATCCGCCGCAGTCGACCAGCGATCTGGCCGGGCAGCCGCATCTCGACGAGGACTACCTGGTGTTGTCCACCGTGCATTCCGCCAAGGGCATGGAGTGGGACAGCGTGCACCTGCTCAACGTCGTCGACGGCAGTTTTCCGTCGGAGTTCTCGACACGCAGCGCCGCGCTGATCGAAGAAGAACGCCGCCTGCTCTATGTGGCGATGACCCGCGCGCGCAACGAGCTGGCACTGATCCAGCCGCTGCGCTTCGCGGTCACCAGCCAGAGTCCGAAGAGCGATGCGCACGTGTATGGCGGTCGCAGCCGTTTCATGACGGACCGCGTCCGCAAGGCCTTTGCCGAAACGGTGTTCCACGGCTCGACCATGGTCGACAGCGGCCTCGAAGCGGGCGAGGCACCCGCCACGGTCGACGTGCTGCAGCGCTCGCGACAGATGTGGTGAGCCTTGCCGCGCGCAGCCGGCTGCGCGCAGCATGAAACAAAAGGAAACACTGACCCCGCTTTGCGCGGGGTCGCAACCGGATCAATGCATCCCGGGCCTCGCGGCCCGGGGATCGATCAGCGGCGGTAGCCGCCGCCACCGCCGGGCGGCCGCGGCGCGCGCTCCTGCGCCTCATTGACGCGCAGCGGGCGACCATTCATCGAGTAGCCGTTGAGCCCGGCGATGGCCGCCTGGGCATCAGAGGCTGGCATGTCCACGAAGGCGAAGCCGCGGGGCTTGCCCGTCTCGCGATCGTTGATGATCTTCACCGAGTCGACCTTGCCGTGACGTTCGAACAACACACGGATGTCAGCGTCGGTCGCCGAGAAGGGCAGGTTGCCCACATAGATCGTCGTCATCCAGATGTCTCTCACACAAGCGGACAGCGGCGAGCGGTTTTTTGGGCTCGCATGTCCCGCATAACCTCGATCCACAGGATTGGAAAATCCTGTCCCCCGTTCGTTTGTTTCACGAACTTGCCGGATGCTACTACCGGCCCCGAGCGGAAGTAAACGACCCCGGCGCGTGACACAACCCGCTGTAAGCACTGCAAAACAAAGGGCCGCCGGCATCGCTGCCGACGGCCCTGCTGGTCGATCGCTGCGACCGGATTACTTCTTCGGCGCGGGCTCCCCCGGTATCTTCTTGCGGAAGTAAGTCCAGCTGGTCTCGTTCTCGCGCGCATCGTCGCCCGGCGGCGGATTGCGGTACTCGGGATAGACGGCGTCGATTTCCTTGAGCATGACGGCAGGCAATTGGTCGAAGCGCTCGAGCTTCCTGCCGGCGGCGTGGATGTAGATCATCCCGACCCGATCGCCCATTTCCATCCACGGCAGCCAGTTGGCGAGCCGCACCCAGCCCACGTCGACCCGCGGATCCGCGATCTTCGGGTTGGTCATCTCGTCGACCTTGCCGAAGAAGTTGAACATCTCGGTCGCGTGATACATGCCGCCGACGTACTTCTGGTAATCGCCGCCGAGCGGATTGCGATAGAACAGCGGCACGGTGATCGTGTTCCACCAGGCGTTGCCGCTGATGGTGCCGCGCCATACCGCCGTCGGTTTGCCGTCGGCGCCGTAGGCGAACACCGGACGCTGGTTGACCGGATCATTCGCCGTCTGCAGCACGTTGACGGTCTGGCCCGTCCACGGGTTCTTCCAGGTGCGCAGCAATTCACCGGTCGCCGGATCCGTGTACAGCAGCAACTCGCGTGACACGAGTCGCCAGCCCTTGCCGCGCTGCGGGTCCTCGACGGTCGCGCAGGTGCGCACGTTCATGCCTTCGACGTTGAACAGCTTGCGGTCGCGCTCGCCGGGGACCCGTGCGAAGCCCTCGCCGTGGAACCAGTACACCGTGGGCTCGCCGTCCTTGTCGGAGCATTGCGTGCGGCGCGCGGCGGCGTTGGCGCCTTCGGGCGTGTTGAGGTCGATGCGCTTGCTCGCGGCCGCCGCGGGACTCGCGAGCGGGACGCAGAGCAGTGCCGCGGCCAGGGCCGCGTAGGGAATGCGGATCATGCGGATCTCCTTGTTGCCAGGCCGCGCTCATGCGGTCCGGTGCGAGATCATTATGCCACTATGACAACTGCACTCCCGATCAGGGCCTGCCGGCGTTCAATTCCGCGTGGGTGCGCAGGAACTGCGCGACGCGCGGATCGATCGTCGAGACCGGCTGGCGATCACGCGCCAGTTCGCTGAGCACCCGGTTCGTGTAACGCGCGAGGTCGTCAGCGCGCGCCTGTTGTTGTGCCGGCGTGCCCTCGTGCTGTTCGACCGCGCCGGCTGGCAGCACGCGCCGGCTCTCGAGCTCGGCTTCGAGTGCCGCGAGCCGTTCGCGCAGCATCCAGACCTCGGACGTCAGCGCAACGATCGCGCCGACCGCGTTGTCCATCGGCAGCGCGCCGAGGAAATCCGGCTCGGCGCCGACGATCGGGCCGGGCAATGCGGCGTTGCGGAGCGTGTCGGTCATGGGCGGCTCACTTCTCGAAGACGTACAGGTTCCAGAAATTGACGTTGATGGGCTTGCGGCCCGGGCGCTGCACCGAACGGTTCAGCCGCTCGAACGGCTGCTGCGTCGTGCGCGCGAAACCCGCGTCGCGCGCGACTGCTTCGATGGGGGTTTCGTACCAGGGCGTCGAATAGGTCTCGTTGTTGGTCAGTGCGTGGCTGCGCTGCAGCACGTTCTGGAACAGGTCGCCGGGACGCAGGTGGAACTCATGGCCGGCGAACAGGCCGCCCGGCTTCAGCACGCGACAGGCTTCGCGCAGCAGCGCCGGCGTGTGCGCGGGCGGCAGCTCGTGCAGCATGAAGTTGAAGAAGATCAGGTCGAAGTGGTTGTCCGGGTAGTCCAGGTGCTCGAGATCCTGCTGCGACAGGAACAGGCGCTGGCCACGTTCGCGCGCGCGCAGGTTCGCAAGCTTCAGGCACGGCGCCGACAGATCGACGCCGTGGCACTCCGATTCCGGATGCAGTTCTTGCCAGGTGATCAGCGCCGCGCCATGACCGGTGCCCCAGTCGAGCACGCGGTCAAAGCTGCGGCCCGGCGCATGCTGCGCGATCGCGTCGAACAGCAGCCGGTAGATGCCGTTCGGGTCCGCATGCGACGGTACCGTCGTGCGGCGGCCGATCTCGTAACTGATGCCATCGAGCGGGTCGTGCGTGACGCCGCCGGTGTGCTGGTGGAAGGGCACGTAGCGGAAATAGGCCGGCAGCTCGAGTGCCGGGTTCAGGCGCAGCTGCGCCGGCGGGGTCGCGGCCGCAGCGGTGTCGAGCGCCTGCTCGAGTCGCGCGCGCTCGGCGTCCACGGTCTCGAAGATGCCGACGTCCGGCCGGTGATACTTGAAGCGCTGCAGATTGCGGTAGTACCACCAATAGAGCTGGAACGACGTCTGCGCATCGAGCTGCGTCTCGAGCTCGCGCCAGTCGGCGGCGGGCGGCAGCTGGCGCGCTTCGTGTTCGTCGTGCATCTGCACGACCAGCTTGCCTTCGGCGTAGTTGCGCGCGGCGCGCAGGAAGGCGTGGTAGCTGCGGAAGTCACGGCTCTCGCGCACCTGCAGCGGCGGTGGCGTCGGGATCGATTCGAGTGCGGCGTTCATGGCGTCACTTTGCCACGCGCCGGGGGTTGAGCCAATCCGTGTGGCGACGTACCTTGGTTGCAGATCCAGCGCTTCCGGAGCGAACCCATGAGCGATATCGACACCCCGGCGCGGGCCGCAGCGCCCGACCTGTTGCGCCGCGACCAGAGCGCGGCCAAGAGCCTGTTCGTCGGCGAGATCCTCGAGGAGAACCTGTTCCCGTTCCCGAAGATCCGCGAGCGCGACCGCGAAGTGCTCGGCACGGTGGTCGAGGCGATCGACGGTTTCCTCGACGGTCGCGAAGCCGACTTCAAGCAGTGGGACCGCGAGGCGCACCAGCCCGAGGAGTTCATCCAGGGCCTGCGCGACATGGGGCTGTTCGGCATCATCATCCCCGAGGCACATGGCGGCCTCGAGCTGTCGAATGGCGGCTATGCACGCGTGCTGATGCAGACCAGCAGCCACGACGCGTCGGTGTCGCTGACCATCGGTGCGCACAGCTCGATCGGCATGAAGGGCATCCTGCTGTTCGGCACGCCGGAGCAGCAGGCGCGCTACCTGCCGAAGCTCGCGACAGGCGAATACATCGCCGCGTTCTGCCTGACGGAGTCGGGGTCCGGCTCGGATGCAGCGTCGATCCGCACGACCGCAAAGCAGAACGCCGACGGCAGCTGGACGCTGAACGGCGAGAAGATCTGGATCACGAACGGCGGCATCGCCCAGGTCTACACCGTGTTCGCGCGCACCGACGGCACGGACGGCAAGATCACGGCCTTCATCGTCGAGGCCGGCTGGCCCGGCGTCAGCCACGGCGCGCATGAAGACAAGATGGGCATCCGCGCGTCGTCGACCACGGTCGTCAGCTTCAGCGACGTGCGCATCCCGGCCGAGAACGTGCTGGGCGGGGCCGGCAAGGGCTTCAAGGTTGCGATGGCGATCCTGAACAACGGCCGCACCGGCCTCGGCGGCGGCGCCGTCGGCACGATGAAGCGGCTGATCCGGCTCGCGACCCACCAGGCGACCGAGCGACGCCAGTTCGGCCAGCCGATCGCGAACTACGGCCTCGTGCGCGAGAAGATCGCGCAGATGATGATCGATTGCTTCGCCGCCGAGAGCACCGTGTGGATGCTGGCGCACTACATCGATTCGGGCTGCGACGATTACTCCACCGAAGCGGCGATCAGCAAGATCTTCGCGAGCGACGCGGTGCAGCGCTGCGGCCACGAGGCACTGCAGATCGCGGCCGGCAACGGCTTCATGCGCGAGTACCCGTACGAGCAGATCGTGCGCGACAGCCGCATCCTGTCGATCTTCGAGGGCACGAACGAGATCCTGCGGCTGTTCGTCGCGCTGGCGGGCCTGAAGGATGCCGGTCGCGCACTCGCGGAACTCAAGACCGCCGTCGACGACATCTTCAACAACCCGATCAAGGGTTTCGGCGTGCTGTCCGGCTATGCCGGCCAGCGCCTGTCGCAGGCGACCGGCGTAGGCCGCGACCGCATCGGCAGTCGCCTGCCGGCGGAACTCGCCGATGCGCGCGCGACGCTCGAGAAGTACGCTTCCGAGCTCGCGCAGGCTTCGGATTACGTGCTGCGCAAGTTCGGCAAGGGTGTCGTCGACCGGCAGTACGAGCTCAAGCGCATCGCCGACATCGCGATCGACCTGTTCGTCGGCCTGTGCACGCTGTCGCGCGCGTCCACGCTCGCAGCCGAGAAAGACCCGCATGCCGCGAAGGCGATCGAGATCGCCAACGTGTTCGTGCAGCAGGCGAAGCGGCGCATGGCCGGCAACATCCGCCGACTCACGAAACACGAGGACAAGGAGATCGATGCGATCGCCGGCTTCGCGCTCGAGCGGGGTGGGTAGCCGTGGGATGTGATTTGAGGGCGGCGCCGTGAAGAGCGGAACGGTCGTTCACTCTGCCGCGACGGACTTCGGCCCCGCCGGGGGAC
>JBIITU010000432.1:0-2928 GCA_044340335.1 Steroidobacteraceae bacterium | reverse complement strand
ATGGCGACGATGCCCGGGTTGCCGAGCACCGCCGCGCCAAGGGGGCCGAGCCCATAGCGATCGTCGCCGCGAAACTCGAGCAGGCGCAGCGACGTCGCCGCCTCGAGCAAGCGGCGCGCTGCATCGGTCGTCAGGCCAGTGCGGTGTGCGAACGCGGCGATACCGAGCGGGCCGGCAGCCAGAATCCGGAACGCATCCAGCTGCACGCAGGCAAGCAGCACCTGCGAGTAAATGAAGCCCGCGGCGAGATCGAACACCGCGCGAGCGTGGCGTCGGGCGAACGGCCGTGTCAGCGGAAACGCGGCAGCCCACGTCTGGAATCGCGCACTCGAGATCAGCGCATCGCGCCAGCCGCGGAATGCATCGAGGACGGAGCGCGGAGCGGGCATGGATTGGGAGGCGGAAGCCATGACTGCGGCGCCGCGAGGCTCAGGCCGCCCGACGCACGAGTTCGTCGGGCAGCAGGCGCTGCGCCTCGATTCGCAACAGCGCGCGCAGCTGCGCGGCACCGGCGCAATTGGGGATCGCGTCGAGCGCAGCGCTGACCAGCATCTCGAAGCGTCGCACGGACGCAAGGACACCAACCGACGCAACGCTGCTCGGCCTGCCCAGCGTGGCGTCGCGGCCAGCCGGCTTGCCTAGCTGCTCGGTGGAAGCCAGCACGTCGCGAACATCGTCGGCGACCTGATATGCCTCGCCCAGACACTCGCCAAATCTCTGCCAGGGCAGCGAGTCGACGTCGGCAGCAATCGCGCCGATCGTGGTCGCAGCGACGAACAATGCGCCCGTCTTCTGACGCTGGTACTCGGACAATGGCGTTGCGGCTTCGCACTCCCAAGCCTGCCCCGAGCAGATTCCCGCCGGCGCACCGGCCGAGCGCGCCAGCGCTGCGATGATCGGGCCGAGGCGCGCGGGCGATGCGGACATCGTTCGGGCCGCTGTCTGAAACGCGAGCACGATGAGCGCATCGCCCGTGAGCACGGCGACGCGCTCGCCAAACGCGCGGTGCACCGACGGACGACCGCGTCGCAGCGCAGCCGCATCGAAACAGGGCAGATCATCGTGCACGAGCGACGCGCAATGGATCAGCTCGATCGCGGCGGCAGCGTCGAACAGCCAGGGCTCGCTGCAACCAGAACCCATGCCGACCGCGACGCAGAGCCGAGGCCGAACGCGCGCGCCACCCGGGAAAACCGCATGGCGAATCGCAGCAGCGAGCGTCGGCGCGCAACCGCCCACCTCGCAGGAAGCCACCGCTGCCTCCAGGGCTTGCTCGATCCGGACCAGCACGTCCATTGGAAGGCTCCCCACCGAACTGTAAGGTTAGCTTGTCAGCTTAACTGTCATGCACTATAGACACTCCGTCGTCTTGGCGTCAACGCCGTAGGAATCCGCCGTGCCTGCACTCGCCCCCTCCGCCTGCCCCATGCAGTTCGACCGACCGCTCCCGGCTGACGGCTATGCGTGGTGGTACCTCGATGCCCTCAGCGACGACGGGCGCCATGGCCTGACACTGATTGCGATGCTCGGTTGCGTGTTCTCCCCGTACTACGCCCGGGCCCGGCGCCACGGACCCACCGAACCGCTCGAGCATTGCGCGATGAACATGGCGCTGTACGGCGCCACGGGCCGGCGCTGGGCCATGACCGAGCGGCCGCAGCAGCGCGTGCAGCGTGATGCGGCCAGCCTGACCATCGGCCCGAGTTCGATGCGCTGGCAGGACGGCCAGCTCGAGATCGCGATCGATGAGCGCACCGCGCCGTGGCCGAGTGCGCTGCGCGGCCGCATCCGCGTGCAACCGCTGGCGCTGACGGGGCGCACCTTCATGCTGGACGTCGCTGGGCGTCACCGGTGGCGGCCGATCGCACCGCAAGCGCGAGTCGAAGTGAGCTTCTCCGACCCCGCCCTCGACTGGAGCGGCGATGGCTACCTCGATTCCAACGACGGCGATGCGCCGCTCGAGGCCGATTTCGAGAGCTGGACGTGGTCGCGGGGACTGCGCGGCGACCGGGCGACCGTGCTTTACGACGTCAGGCGCCGTGACGGCAGCCCGCTCAGCCTTGCGCTCGACTTCGATCGTGCCGGCGCGGCATTGCCGATAGACCCGCCACCGCGCGCTGATCTGCCGCAGACGCTGTGGCGCATGGCCCGCAGCACACGCAGCGATGCAGGCTGCGAGCCGAAGGTGGTCAGCACGCTCGAGGACGGCCCGTTCTATGCGCGCTCGGTCGTGGCATCCCGCGTCGGCGGGGTGGACATGACCGCGGTGCACGAGAGCCTGTCGCTGGACAGGTTCGCATCGAGGTGGGTGCAGACTCTGCTGCCCGTGCGCATGCCGCGTTCGCGGCGCTAGCGCGAGGTGCGGCTCAGGCGCGCGCGGCGCGGGCCGCGCGGTCACGCTCCTCGAGCTTCTCGAACAGCGCAATCACGCCGAGCAACTGGGCCCGCGGCCCCCGCAGTCCGACGGCCGGCGCAGGCTCTGGCTCAGGCTGACGGCGGGCCGCATCAGCGCGCACGACCGCTTCGACCAGGAACGCCGCTTCCGGCAGCACGGGCAAGGGACGTGACAGACGCGGCCAGGCCGTCGCGGAAAGCGCACGCGCCACCAGCATTGCCTTGCGGCCCGGCGGCACGACCGCACGGCTCGATACCGAGTCAGCGCCGCGGCGCGCGACCTCGCGACCGATCTCGGCATACATCAACCTGGCGGCATGAATGGCCGGCCGACAACCGATAGGCAGCGCGGCCACACCGTATGCAGCGCGTGCGTAGAACTCTTCGGCAGACTGCAGCAGCCGCCCCACGACGCTGCCCAGTTCCTGGCTGAACACGGGCGCGCTGACGAATGACTCGGGATCAATGCCGACTTCAGTGAGCCAGTTCGTCGGCAGGTAGAGCCGGCCAGCACGCGCGTCCTCGCCGACGTCG
>JBIITU010000430.1:0-2933 GCA_044340335.1 Steroidobacteraceae bacterium | reverse complement strand
CGCCGTCCTCGTCACGCGTAAGCGTCGAATGGACCACGCCGACCTTCGAAGTGCCTAACGACATCACGGTGATATCACTCAGATATGGAGTCCCGAGCGCCGCCTTGGTTTCCAGCGACTCCACCAGCGCATTCACGAGGGCCTTGAACGACTTGCTGTATCCCACATCGACATGCGCACAGTACACGCCGTGACCGTTCTTTATGGCGGCGACCTGCTTGAGGTTGCCCAACATCGGTCCTTTATCTGTCGTCACCCGATACACCCAATCCACGGCGAGGAAAGGCCACCGACCGATCGCCCCGGCATCGGTGCGCTCGATCGCCCTTGCTTCGACTTTGCCTTGCACCGCTTCCACGGCTTCGAACGTGACGCCCGCTGCAGTGCGCAGCGCGTTGGCAAGATCGATTCCGTCTGGGAAAATCTCGCAGTGCGCTTCATGGGCCGCTCCGAAATCCAGCGCCAACGAGTAGGAGCCTTCCGACGGATCGATCTCCCCTTTCAGCTTCGCCGGAACCTTGACCGACAAGAACTCGTCTTCGCTCTTGATCGTCTGAAGGGCGACGGGCTTGACCTCACGGCCGCGCGCCTCCACCAACCAGGCGGGCTCATCCGCCGCAGAGCCAGTGCTAGCGCATATGGCGCTGAGCAGCGCTAGTGCAAGGGTCCGTCTCATCTCGACCGCCTCCCCGATCTTGGCCTGAACCCAGCCTCTCCTTTTTCCGCGCGCGTCGTCAAGAAGTGGGAGAGGAACGTCATACTCTCTCCTGACCCTCCCCGGCCCACTGGGCACAGGACAGTGCCAGCACTTTAGTCACTTTGTCGAAAGTGGCTCGCTCGACCCGTTTGTTTTGCAACTGCTTCCTCGAAAACCGAGCAGCGCACAGCCCGGACGGGCGCAGCCGTGGAACCTGGCGGCTTGATGTGCGCCGTCAGAGCTTTCGCGCCTGGTATTGAACTTCTTGACGTTGATTCCAGGTCAGCCAATCCTATGGCCATCCGTCCGAAGGGCCCAGAGCTTCCGCATCGAGGTACCGCATGACTGTCCGTGCGTGGGTTAAGCCGATCGCCATGGCGCTGCTCGCATTCAGCGCCAACCTTGTCGATGCCAAAGATGACGTCTTCGCGGTCAGGTGAATCGCGTCGGGCTGTTGAGCGTCTCATTCGAAGAGCAGTGGCCGCGCAACGCAACCGCCGCCGCGGAGTTCGAGCGCCTCGCCATTGAATGGCTGACGAAGGCGAACATGGCCGCCGTTCCTTCGTCCGCCTATGCAGAGATTGAAGCGCGCCTCATGAAGGAAGCCGGCGGGTGGTTTGATCCACTGAACGGCGAAGTCATCGCCGCGAAGCGGCAGTCTATCAGGGCCAAAGCGCAGGCCGAGTTCGTGGCCTCCCACGAGCTCAATGGCCTGCTGGAACTTCGCGTCGATGTGATCGGCGCGAGAATGTTCGAACAGAAGGCCCGTTGGCATGGGGTGACCGAAGGCGCACGTGTTCCCAGCAATCGCGGCAAGCTGATGCAAGCCTTCCTCGATCACTCCGCCACCGTCAGCGGTAGCCTGCCAGCCCTTTCCGTAGCCGCGATCCTGTCGGATGCCAATGGCAAGCAACTCTATGGACGCTATGGTGGCCTTCAATTGATGTCGCTCTATCAGGACGACCCGGTCACCGAGTTCTTCGACGTCGATCCGGGCTTCCTGTTCAGTGATCCTGTGCGAAACGAGCGCGCGATCCGCCTCGCCCTCCGACCACTCGTGATGACCAAGGACGAGATCCGCAAGGAAGACGCGGAACTCCGCAAGGCGGCTCAGGCTGCACGCCGAAAACCGAAGACCGGCGATACGGCGCCGGACGAAGACGGGCAGACACTCGCCACCCCGATTCTGGCAGCGCGCGCAACACAGTCTGCCTCATCGATGCCGCCGTTGAGGGTCTCGAAAGAAGAGTTCGGCGCACGCGTGAAGACCATTGCCCTGTCCCCAGTCTGGAGTTCAGTTGGCAGAGAGATACCCGATGCATCCGACTCCATCGAACAAGCGATGTCAGAGGCACTGCGAAGAAAGGGCTTCTCCGTGGTGCCCTCAAGCGTCTACATCGAGTCCCATCTACGCAATCGCCCGCTGCACGCGCCGTATTACGACACGTTTACGGGCGCCCTCCTCAAGGAACGCCGCGACGCACTCGACAAAGCCGTGTGGGCGGAACTTCAATCCAATCACAAAGCCGACGCAGTTCTGGGTTCTGGCGTGATCCAAGTCATGGCGATGAACAACAGTGGAACCGTTTCATGGGACGGTGTTTCGCAGTCGTTCTCGCAGTCCGAGAATGTGTTCGCACGATTCAACGCGTCGATGGATATCGCGACCGGTACAGTGCCCGCCCTCTCGCTGGCATCGCGAATTCATGCGCCTGACGGAACAGATCTCTTCGTCAAGCGCGTCGGCGTGCAGACCTTGCGACGTATGGCTGCGATGGGCGAAGTAGACGTTACCTCGGACAGGATTCTGTCGGACCGTAACCGGATTGACGAGGTTGTCGCCATCCTGCTTGAAGACCTCAGTCCCCAGGCTGCGCCGGCACGCGAGTAGGGAGAGATGGTCGCTCAAACACGCGCCCAACACCGTGGTACGTGAAGCGTACGGTCGGCAGAAACCGCGCGTCGTCATCCTCGGCAGTGCCACCCCAACGGCAAGCAGCATTCCTTCCACGAGGCTCATCAGCACGACGCTCTCACCCGTCAATGAAGCGATGGATCTCTCGGGCCGCGCGCTCCGGCGCAGTCTGCAACAGGAAGTGGGGCCCTTCGATCTCGACGAGCGTTGCCCGGCGCGCGTGCCGAAGCACCGCATCGCCTGCGCTGGCCGGCACAAGCCTGTCCTCAGAGGCGCGCAGGTACAGCACGGGCACCGTCACCGCCTCGAGCGCAGCACGGA
>JBIITU010000066.1:0-11767 GCA_044340335.1 Steroidobacteraceae bacterium | reverse complement strand
GCAGCACGCCCTGCAGCTTCTCGAGCCACGCAGCCGTCGTGTCCCGCTCGAACTCGGCGTCGAGGATCGGCGTGAGTTCGTCGCGGTGGCGACGGCGCAGTTCCGGCGACGTGAAGCGCGGGTCGGCATCGACATGCGGCGCGGCGATGATGCGCATCAGTTCCTGCCAGAACTTCTGCGTCATGCACATCACGAAGATCCAGCCGTCGCGGGTCTTGAACAGTTGCACGGGTACGGCCGAAGGGTGCGAGCTGCGCGGCAACCGTTCGGTGAGCGTGCGTTCGTTCAGGAACCAGGTCCCCGGGTACGACAGCTGGTGCAGGGCCACATCGAACAGGCTGACGTCGATGTCCCGGCCCGAGCCGCTGCGCGCGACGCCGAGCAGCGCGGAGACCAGCGCGAGCGCCGTGGTGATGCCGGTCATGAAGTCGATGATCGACAGGCCCATGCGCGCCGGAGGCGTGCCGGGCTCGCCCGTCAGGTGCAGGTAGCCTGCCTCGGCCTGCATCAGGTAGTCGTAGCCCGGCCAGGCGCGACGCTCGTTGTGCCGGCCGTAGGCCGACAGATGCGCGCAGACGATGCGCGGGTTGGCAGCTTTCAGCGCATCGTAGGTCAGGCCGAGCTTGTCGGGCTGGTCGCCACGCAGGTTGTTGAGCACCGCGTCCGACTTGGCGACCAGCCGGCGGAACGCCTGCTGGCCGGCTTCTGTCTTCAGGTTCAGCGTGACGCTGCGCTTGTTGAGGTTGAAGGTCTGGAAGAAGTGGCTGTCGTTGTCGCCGAGGAAGTGCGGTCCCATGCCGCGGGTCGCGTCGCCACCCTGTTCGCGATTCTCGATCTTGACGACGTCGGCGCCGAGGTCGGCGAGATACATGGAGCCGAACGGGCCGGCGCCGAAATTCTCGAACGTCAGCACGCGGATGCCGCGCAGCGGCAGGAAGGGGGCGTTCATCAGATCGGATTCCGTTCGATGAGTTGCCGGGCGATGATGATGCGCTGCATTTCGTTGGTGCCCTCGCCGATGCACATCAGCGGCGCGTCGCGGTAGTAGCGCTCGACGTCGAAATCGGTCGAGTAGCTGTAGCCGCCGAAGATCCGCATGGCCTCGAGGCTGTTCTCGACGCCGGCTTCGGAGGCGAACAGCTTGGCCATGCCGGCCTCGAGGTCGCAGCGTTCGCCGGTGTCGTACTTGCGCGCAGCCTGTTCGATCAGCAGGCGCGCGGCCTCGACGCGGGTCGCCATGTCGGCGAGCTTGAGCTGGATCGCCTGGTGCTGGGCGATGGGCTTGCCGAAGGTCTGCCGCTCCTGCGAGTAACGCAGCGCGTCGCGCAGTGCGCCAGCCGCGATGCCCGCGCCGCGCGCCGCGACATTGATGCGGCCGAGCTCGAGGCCGCCGACGGCGTGCTTGAAGCCATGGCCCTCGACACCGCCAACCAGCTGGTCGGCCGGCACGCGGTAGTCCTCGAACACGAGTTCCGCGCTGTCGATCGACTTGTAGCCGAGCTTCTTGATCTTCTTCGCCGCCTTGAAGCCGTCGCCCTTCTCGCAGATGAACATGCTCATGCCGCTGTGGCGCGGCTGCGCATCCGGATTGGTCTTGACCAGGATGCCGAAGCAGCTGCCGTAGACGCCGTTGGTGATCCAGGTCTTCGTGCCATTGATGACGTAGTGATCGCCATCGCGGCGCGCGATGCTGCGGATGCTCTGCAGGTCGGTGCCGGCGTTCGGCTCGGTCAGGCCGATGCCGCCGCGCAACTCGCCCGTGGCGAAACGTGGCAGCCATTTCTGCTTCTGTTCCGGCGTGCCGTGACGCTGCACGCAGGCCGCCATGATCAGGTGCGAGTTGAAGATGCCGACCGGCGCCATCCAGATCGAAGAGATCACGGTGACGAGGCGCGCATAGGTGGTGGCGGAGAGGCCGAGGCCGCCATACTCCGGGTCGATGATCGCGCCGAACAGGCCGAGCTCTTTCATCTGCTCGACGATCTCGGTTGGATACTCATCGGCGTGGTCGTACTTCCTGGCCACCGGACGCAGCTCTCGCTCGGCCCAGCGCTCGATCGAATCGATGATCTCGCGGTCTTCGCTCATGGTGCCGACCTCGCTTCAGTAGCCGATCTTGTCTTCGATGGACTGGCCGCGGCGTGCGACGAGGATGGTGCGGTCGAACACGCAGACGACCTTGCCATCCTGGTTCTTGCCGATGGTGCGCACCGACACGATGCCGGCATTCGGGCGCGAAGCCGACTCGCGCTTCTCGAGCACCTCGGATTCCGCGTAGAGCGTGTCACCGGCGTAGACCGGCGCTGTCAGGCGGATCTCCTTCCAGCCGAGGTTCGCGATGGCTTTCTGGCTGACATCCGTAACGCTCATGCCGACCAGCAGCGCCACGGTCAGCGGCGAGCAGACGATGCAGCGGCCGAACTCCGAAGCCTTCGCATACTCCGCATCGAAGTGCATCGGATGCGTGTTCATCGTCAGCAGCGTGAACCAGGTGTTGTCGGTCTCGCTGATCGTGCGGCCCGGCCGGTGCTCGTAGACGTCGCCGACCAGAAAATCCTCGTAATAGCGGCCGAAGGATTCCCTGTAGCGGTTCGGTCCGACAGACTTGGCGGTCTGGCTCATGCTTTATCCCCGGTATTGTGCAAATGTCCGGACAAATGGTAGGTTGTATGGAAAGCGGGTGTCAATCTGCCGCCGCCGCAGTGAGGTCGACCGCGTGACATCTTCGAACAATGCCGCTGCGACAACCCGTCAGCCCCGTTACCGCCAGGTCGCAGATGAACTGCTGGCCGAGGTCCGCGCCGGTCGCATCCGGGTCGGCGGCAGCTTTCCAGGCGAACTCGAACTCGTCGACCGCTTCAAGGTCAGCCGGCACACGGTCCGCGAGGCGCTGCGCATGCTCGGCGACCTGGGCCTGATCGAGCGCCGGCAGGGCGTCGGCACAGTGCTGCGCTCGCGCGAGTCGAACGAAGCCTACGTCCAGACGATTCACTCGCCCGAAGAACTGATGCGCTACCCGTCCAGCAGCCGGCTGGAAGTCGTCGCCACGGCCGAGGTGCGCACCAATCGGAAACTCGCCGCACTGATCGGCTGTCCGACCGGGGCGCGCTGGATGCAGATCAGTTGCCTGCGGCGCATGGCGCCCGAGGCCGGCGCCGGCGCACACAGCAAGGGCCGGGCGATCTGCTGGGTCGATATCTACGTGCTGCCGGAGTACGCCGGCGTGGCGCGCCTGATCGGTCGGCGCAACGAGCCCGTGTATGAGCTGATCCAGCAGAAGTTTGGCGAGAAGGTCGCCCAAGTCAATGTCGACTTGCGCGCGCGGCTGATCGACCCGGTGCTGGCAACCGCGCTCGACGTGTCGCCGGGTTCGCCGTCGCTGACCGTCGTGCGTCGCTACACCGGTCACAGCCGGCGGCTGTTCGAGGTCAGCGTCTCCGAGCATCCCGCGGAGCGTTACACCTATTCGCTGGAGTTGCGCCGCGGCTGGCAATCCGCCGACGGCTCCACATCGACGTGAGGCCAGTCAGATGAGCATCAGCCCTCCGCAGCACGTGCCGAAAGGCCTGCGCAGCTTCCTGTTCGCGCCGGGCAACCATGCGCGCAAGGTCGAGAAAGTCTTTGCCGCAGGCGCCGACGCCGTGATCCTCGATCTCGAGGATGCGGTGCCGGTGGCCGACAAGGAGCAGACGCGCGAACTCGTCGTCGCGGCGATGCAGCGCCCGCGCGCGTCGCTGGGCTACGTGCGCATCAACGGTGTCGGCACGCGCTGGTGCATGGGCGACGTCGAGGCCGTGATCGGCCCGTGGCTCGATGGCATCGTCGTGCCCAAGGTCGAGTCGCCGGACCAGCTGCGCCTGATCAGCGAGAAGATCAGCGATGCCGAGCGGCGCTTCGGCCTGCCCGGTGGCAGCATCGACCTGATGCCCATCGTCGAGACGGCGCTGGGCATCGAGTCGGCGCGCGATATTGCCGCGGCAGGCACGCGCGTCAGGCGCCTGTCTTTCGGCGGCGGCGATTACACCACCGAGCTCGACATCATCTGGACCGCCGACGAACACGAGCTGGCGTATGCGCGCGCGCGCCTGACCCATGCATCGCGGATCGCCGGCATCGAGCCGCCGATCGACACTGTCTGCGTGCAGGTCAAGGATGTCGAACGGTTCCGCCAGTCGGCGTGGAACGGTCGTCGCGCCGGGTTTGCCGGCAAACTCTGCATCCATCCGGACCAGGTCGCGCCCTGCCACGAGGTCTACTCCCCCTCGCCGCAGGAGATCGAGCGCGCGCAGCGCATCGTCGCCGCGTTCGAGGCAGCCGAGTCCGGCGGTTCGGCATCGATCCGGGTGGACGGCGAATTCGTCGATTATCCGATCGTCGAGCGCGCGCGACGCGTGCTCGCGCTGGCGGCGCGGGTCAGCGCGCCGGCCTGAGCTTCAGGCGCGGCGCTGCGGCATCCGCAGCCATTCGATGATCAGCACGCTGGCCACGATCAGCGCGCTGCCGGCGATCTGGGTCGGCGTGAGCCGCTCGCCCAGGAACGCCCAACCAGCCGCGAGCGTCGTCGGCGGCCCCAGTGTCGCGACGACCGAGCCGCGCTGCGCGCCGATGCGCCGCATGCCTTCCGATTGCATCAAGGCCGGAAAGAACATGCAGATGGTGGCGAGTGCTCCCAGCAGCAGCCAGCCCCGGCTGTCGATGTCGGCTATCGCCGCCGGCTCGCCAGCGATCAGGAGGTGCAGCGTCAGCGCGATCGTCGCCGCAGTCATCGAGTACAGCGTGAACAGGCCGCTGCCGATGATGCGCGTGCAACGTTCTCCGATCAGGTAGTAGACCGCGTAGCTGACCGCCGAGATCATCACGAGGCCGGCGCCGACGAGATTCGCGCGCAGCTCTGCGGCATCGAAGCCGCCGACGGCCAGGAAGATGCCCACATAGGTGGCGCCGGCGCCGGCGAGGGACAGTGGCTGCGGCCAGCTGCGCGTCAGCACCGAATGCAGCAGCAGGACAATGGCCGGGTAGCTGAACAGCAATGCACGCTCGAGGCTGGCTTCGATCATGGTCAGCGCAAGGAAGTCGGTCATCGCACCGACGTAGTAGCAGAACAACCCGGCGACACCGGCCAGCAGCGTCGGGCGCAGCGGCGCCGCACGCAGCGCCGTGCTGCCTTCGCGCCACACCACGAATGCCCAGAACAACGGCAGTGACAGCAGCGCGCGGATCGGCACGAGCAGGTCCCAGCTCACGCCCAGCGCGTACAGCTGCTTGGCGAAAATGCCCTTGATCGCGAACAGCATTGCCGCACCACCGCACAGCAGTGCGCCGGTCAGCAGGTAGCCGCGGGTCGGCGCTGCGACCGCTGTCAAGGAGCGGTGCCGTGCCAGGTCGTGAACGCGGCAGCGGACTCGCGCGGCGGCTGGTACTCATTGATGGGCGCCGCGGGGTCGCGATAGCCGAGCGCCATGCCGCAGACCATGGTCAGCGACGCCGGGATCGCCAGCTGCGCGCGCACGACGTGATGCAGATCCAGCCACGCGGCTTGCGGACAGGTGTCGAGGCCATGCTCGCGGGCCAGCAGCATGACGTTCTGCAGGTACATGCCGTAGTCGAGCCAGCTGCCGCGCGCCAGACGCGCATCCATGAAGAAGAACAGCGCTACGGGCGCGTCGAACAGCTCGTAGTTGCGGGCATGCTGGCGCTGGCGCCCGGCCTGATCGCCGCGCTCGATGCCGATGTGCCCATAGAGCCCGAAGCCGCAGGCACGGCGCCGCGCCAGAAAGGGTTCCGGGATCGGGTTGGGATAGTACGGCCACTCCGGCTCGAACGAGCCTGATTCGAACGCGGTCAGCGCGGCCGCGCGCAGCGCCCGCAGCGGCTCGCCCGTGACCACCTGCACGCACCACGGCTGCATGTTGCTGCCGCTCGGCGCCCACGCGGCCTGACTGAGAATGTCTGCGACGACGCGCTCTGCCACGCCACGGGTGGAGAAGGCGCGGATCGAGCGTCGCGAGCGAATCGCTTCGGAGACGTTCATGGCTGCTATCGGCGGGCGGGGCCGCCGTTCCGGACTGAATGTCCGGACATTCTAGGTGGTGACGGCCTCGCGGGCGAGCGTCGCGCGCTTGCGTCCCTTCGAGAAGTGCGCGAGCGCCCAGATGCAGCCGCCGGCGATCAGCACTTCGCCGAGGTTGTCGAGCTTCAGGGCCTGGAATGGCGGTGTCGCGCTGATGAACATCAGCGTGCCGCCGAGCGCCATCCACGGGAAGCTGCGCTTGACCCACAGCACGATGCCGGCGCCGATCACGACGAAGCAGGTGACCAGCTGCGGCCACGGCGGGCCGCCTCCGGGCACGACGACCTGCGTCGACAGGCAGAACTTGTCGGCTGCCACCTGAGTCGAGTAGCGCACCAGGCCGAACTCGCAGACCGGGTAGAGCGACTTCGAGAAGAAATAGGGCAGATCCCAGAGCATCCAGAACACGGTCAGGCCGCAGAATGAGCCCATGACCCACTTCTTCTGCGCCCAGCCGATGTCGGCGAGCCGCAGGATCGCGCCGGCCGCGATGATCAGCCACGCGCCCATCAGCCAGTGAATCCAGAAGCGCGGCCATGAGATGGCTTCGAGCACAGGCCCGAGTCCGACCCAGCTGCCGATACCGACGATGAAGTTGTCGTAGAAGAGGCCGAACTGCGGGACCATCAGCACCAATGCGACTGCGAGACCCGTCCCGCGCCAGATGGTGACCAGCCAATAGAGCAACAGCAGCTGCAGGCCAGCCTGCGCGAGGAACATGATCTGCAGCAGAGGAACCGGCGATTCCATGTCGACTCCTTGGTGGTGCACCCGCGGCACCGCGTGCGCTCAGTTAACCGGATATCCGCGCAGCGCAGCACGGCATCGATTCCGCTTGCCACCCTGCGGTAACGCCGCATACTTCGCGCCTGGCGAAACCGCCTCAGGAGTCACGCATGCCAGGTCCGTTGCAGGGTGTGAAGATCATCGAGATGACGTCCGTCGTGCTGGGTCCCTGGGCCTGCCAGATGCTCGCCGACATGGGGGCGGATGTCGTCAAGATCGAGCAGCCCCGCGGCGACAGCAATCGCACCCTGGGGGCCGCGCAGAACCCGGGCATGGCCGCGCTCTACCTGACCTGCAACCGCAACAAGCGCAGCATGGTGCTGGATTTCCGCCAGCCCGGCGCGCGCGACGCGCTGCTCGAGATGATCAAGACGGCCGACGTCTTCGTGCACAACAACCGGCCGCAGGTCATGACCAAGCTCGGTCTGGATTACGCCGATCTGAAGCAGGTCAATCCGAAGATCATCTACTGCGGCGCTTACGGCTATTCCAAGAAGGGCCCGTACGGCGCGCAGGGCGCGCTCGACGATTCGATCCAGGCGGTCAGCGGCATCGCGATGCTGAACAAGCTCGTGCTCGGCGAGCCGCGCTACCTGCCCACCGTCGTGGCCGACAAGACCACCGCGATCACCCTGGTCTACGGCGTGCTCGCGGCGCTGTTCCATCGCGAGCGCACCGGCGAGGGTCAGGAACTCGAAGTGCCGATGTTCGAGACCATGGTCAACTTCGTGATGGCCGAGCACCTGTGGGGCATGACCTTCGATCCGCCGAAGGGTGCGCCCGGCTATACGCGCCTGATGAGCCACCATCGCAAGCCGTACCCGACCCGGGATGGCTACATCGCGATCCTGCCGTACCTCGATGCCCACTGGGAGAAGTTCTGCAAGCTCACCGGGCACCCGGAGCTCATCGATGAGCCGCGCTTCCGTACGCTCGCGGACCGCGTCCGCAACATCGACGACACCTATTCGAAGACCGGCGAGATCATGGCGACGCGAACGACGAAGGAGTGGCTCGCGCTGTTCGACAAGTCCGGCGTGCCGATGACCGTCGTCAATACGCTCGAGGATCTGGCGACCGATCCGCATCTCGTGGCCACCGGCTTCTGGCAGTTCCAGGAGCACCCGACGGAGGGCCGGCTGCGGATGCCGTCCTTCCCGGTCAACTTCGGTTCGACGCCGGCCGACATCCGCCGACCAGCGCCGCGACTCGGCGAGCACACGGCCGAGATCCTGCGCGAAGCGGGACTCAGCGATGCGCAGATCGCCGAGCTGTGCGCGCGCGGCGCAGCGATGACGGCCGAACAGGCCGCCAACACGGTGGCCGAAGGCGGCGACTGAGTCCGATGCCGCGGCGCGCGGCGTCTACTGGATGCCGTACACCCGCAGCGCGTTGTCGCGCAGGAACTTGCGCAGCGGTTCCGGTCGCAGGTTCAGCCCGAGCACTTCGTCCATCGTGCGCTTGAAGCCGAGCACCGGGTAGTCGGTGCCGAACATCACCTTGTCCTGGCCGTAGGTGTTGATGTAATTCACGAAGCCCTGCGGCCAGTACTTCGGGCTGTGGGCATCCGAGCCGATGAAGACGTTGTCGTGCTTCCAGGCCATCGCGATCATCTCTTCGGTCCACGGGATGCCGACGTGGATGCCGATCAACTTCAGTTCGGGGAAGTCGCAGGCGACGGCATCGAGTGTGATCGGCCGGCCGACGCTGCGCATCGGCGCTTCTTTCGAATAGACCATCGACTGCCCGACCTGCATCTGGATCGGCACGCCCAGCTCGACGCACTTCGCGTAGAACGGGTAGTACTTCGCGTGGTCGGGCGCGAGGTCGAACCAGTGCGGATACAGGTGCGCGCCGATGAAGCCCATGTTCTTGACGGCATCTTCGAGCGCGCGCACGCCGTTCATGCCTTCGAACGGGTCGATGCCCGCCATGCCGTAGAAGCGGCCGGGGTACTTTTCGACGGCGCGCGCAACCAGCTCGTAGGGCACGTGGAAGCAGCCGGGCAGCCCCTTGCGGCCGACCTTCGGCGCGAACAGGAATGCCCGCTCGACGCCTGCTTCGTCCATCAGCTCGAGGTGCTGTTCGAGCGTCACGCCCTTCATGTCCGCCTTCGACTTCATCTTGCCGGCGAAGAACTGGTCCTGCCAACCCGGGCGGACGGCGAGCGCGTCTTCGGTCCAGAGGCCGGAAACGATGTCGATGGCGGGGACGGGCGGGGTCGTGGTCATGGTGCGCTCGGCGGTGGCGAAGTTGACGGGCGCAGCATGCCAGCCGGACCGACCGCGATCCACGAACATCGTGTTGCTTGACCGCAACATGAGCTCCCTGCAATTGTCCGGACAAGTATTGATGTATTCCAGCGGTAAACCCCGTGATAGGATCGGCGCGTTTTGAGCCGCCGCGCACGGCGTTGCTCGCCGTCAACAACCGAACATTGTGGAGTCTCTCGATGCATAGCAAACGAGCTCATTCGCTGCGTCTGGCCAGCCTGTCGCTGGCGGCCGCGGCCACGACTCTTGCGGGTCAGGTCGCCGTGGCGCAGGGGAACGAGGCCGACGCGCTCGACGAAGTGGTCGTCACGACCGCGCGCCAGCGTTCAGAGGCCCTTCAGGATGTGCCTGCCGCCATCACCGCGATCACGGCGGATACGCTCGAAGCCGCCAACGTGCAGCGCGCGGGTGATTTCATCCGCCTGACGCCGGGCGTCTCGTTCGTGCAGTCGGCGGAGGTCGCCGACGGCCAGGTCAACATCCGCGGCATCAACGGCGCGCGTGACGCCGAGAACAGCGTCGCGCTGATCGTCGACGGCATCCTGATCACCAATCCGGCTGCCGTGAACCGCGAGTACAGCGACCTCAAGCAGATGGAAATCGTCAAGGGCCCGCAGGGCGCCATCTACGGTCGCAACGCCACGTCGGGCGCGATCATCGTCACGACCAACAAGCCGGGTGACAGCTACGGCGCGAACGTCAAGGTTGGCTACGGCGAGGACAACACCGTCACGGCCGCGCTGAGTGTTGGCGGTCCGCTGACCGACCGCATCGGCTGGAAGCTCGGCGCTGACTACCGCAGCACCGATGGCTTCTACCGCAACAGCTTCCTCGACCGGAAGGTCGTCGACGACTACGAGGGCTGGAACGTCTCCGGTCGTCTCGTCATCGAGACCAGCGACACGTCGTCGCTCGACATCAAGGCGCGCGCCGGCAAGATCGACGCTGCGGCCATCGCCTTCAACGCCGCGTTCCAGCTGCCGGGCTTCACGCTGTCGGGCCTGCCGAATGCCGAGCTGTTCAACGAGGACGTCAACACGCATGTGTTCGACTTCGTGCCGAACATCGACCCGTTCAACGAACAGGAGACGGTCGAGATTTCCGCGAAGTTCGACCAGGAGCTGTCGTTCGGCACGCTGACGGCCTGGGCGCTGTACAGCAAGATCGACAACGCGTTCGGCACGGATGGCACGAGCGGCGCGTTCGGTTTCTTCAACAACGATGCCGAGTGCCAGAACACATCGGCGGCGTTCTTCAACTCCGGGCAGCAGCTGCCGCCGCCGCAGATCATCTTCTTCGCGGCCATGGGCGTTCCGCCAGCGGCGATCTTCGGTCCCTACACGCCGGTCGCCTGCGACGGCACGCAGTACCAGGAACGCAACCAGGCGGACTACAGCTTCGAGCTGCGCCTGGCGTCTGATGGCGATGACCGCCTGCGCTGGTTGACGGGCCTGTACTACATGAACATCGACCGTGAAGTCGGCGTCAACACCGGCATCGATCGCGGCCAGGGCATCGTCAAGTCGCTGTACGTGCCGCCCACCGGCGCGAACCCGACCGAGCAGCTCGTGTGGGACCAGTTCGACACCGATGTCTATGCGGTGTTCGGCAACCTGGCCTACGACGTGACCGATTCAGTCGAAGCCTCGCTCGCGCTGCGTTACGACCGTGAAGAGCGCAGCTCGCGCAGCCTCGTTCCGACGGGAGCGCGCACGCAGTACATTGATTACACGCCGGACGGCGTTGCCGGTGGCGGCGCGTTCCTGAACCCGGGCCTGGATCCGACGATCAACCCGGGCGGCCTGCAGCCGCAGGACCGCACGTTCTCGCAGCTGCAGCCCAAGGTCAGCTTGAGCTACGAACGCTCCCCGGATCTGACGCTGTATACGACCTGGGGCATCGGCTTCAAGAGCGGCGGTTTCAACAACGGCGGCTCGAACGCGACGATCGACATCTTCATCAACTGCCTGATCATTTCGGCGAACAACAACTGCCTGAACGGCAACGGCACGCCGTTCTCCCCGGCGCAGCGCGCCGGCATCCAGCGCGCCGTGCTGGTGCGCGATTCGTACGAGAAGGAGAAGTCCAGCTCGTTCGAAGTCGGCGCCAAGGGCAAGCTGCTCGACGGTCGCGTGAACTGGGACCTGTCGATCTACGACACCAGCGTCGACAACATGCAGTTCTTCGAGTTCCTGGTCGGCCAGTTCGGCCTGCTGCGCGTCGTCAACAACATCGACGAAGTCGCCATCCAGGGCTTCGAGCTTGCCGCCAACGCCAAGCTGACCGAGCACCTCACGCTCTCGGCTGGCTTCGGTCGCGTGATCAGCGAGATCGAGGCCAACACCTCGCGCCCGAACAGCATCGGCAACAAGTCGCCGTACACGCCGGACTACACGGCCACGGCGGGCGTCGAGCTCGACGTGCCGGTGTCCGACAACGGTTGGCGCCTGCAGGGCAGCGCCTACTGGAACCTCGTCGGCCCGACCTGGTTCCATGTCATCCAGGCGCAGGACAACCCGACGCTGTTCGGCGTGCCCGGCAACTTCACGAACTCGCAGCGCGACCGCTTCACCACGGTGGACATGCGCGCGGCAGTCGTGAGCGACAACTGGACCTTCGCGCTGATCGGCAAGAACGT
>JBIITU010000096.1:0-9545 GCA_044340335.1 Steroidobacteraceae bacterium | reverse complement strand
CTGGAACGCGCCCGCCCTGATGCCAGCCGCCTGGCTGCAGTACGCGAAGGACACGCTCGACTGCCTTTACGAGGAAGGCGCGCAACAGCCGCGCATGATGTCGCTCGGCGTGCATCTGCGCATCATCGGCCGGCCGGGCCGCATCGGCGCGTTCGAGAGTTTCCTGCGCTACGCCGCGGCCACACGCGGCGTCTGGATCGCGACCCGCCGCGACATCGCGGCGCACTTCGCCAAGGTCGCTCAGTAGGTCGCGGCCAACTCGGCCTGCAGCTGCTCCGCGAAGGCGACCAGCTGCAGGTCGCTGCCGTGTGCACCGATGACCTGCACGGAGGCGGGTAGGCTTTCGCCGCGCAACCAGACCGGCATCGCCAGCGCCGGCAGTCCGGTGGCACTCGCGATCGCAGTCAGGTCGGCAGTGTTCTGCGGGCGGCGTTCGCCGTGCGGGAAGGCTCGACAGGCCGTCGTAGGCAGCAGCACGGCATCGAGTGCACGCATGCTGTCGGTCCAGCCGGCGTGGAAGCTCGCGATGCGTGCTTCGGCTTGCTGCACTTCGTCAGCGTTGAGCTTGCCGCCGTAGCGGATGAAGGCGCGCAGGCCATCCGAGTAATCCTCGGGCTGGGCCGCAATCCGCTCGCCGTGCACGCGCCACATCTGCACTTCGCACAGCGCCAGGATGGCGCGGCGCAGCCGTGGCACATCCCAGCGGGTGAGGTCGATCGGCACGAGGTTGGCACCCAACCGTCTGGCCGCATCGACGGCGAGCGCGAATGCCGCCAGCACCGCTGGTTCAGGGTTGAATGCCTCGAGGCCGACGGCAAAGCCGACTCGCGCGCCCGCCAGCTCACGGCTCGCTGCACGCAGCGGCGTGTCGAGCGAGACTTTGCAGCGCGGATCCTGTGCCGCGAGCGCGCGCAGCAGCCAGCCCAGGTCGCGCGCGCTGCGCGCCATGGGTCCGACGTGGTCGAAGCGCAGGTGCACCGGCACGACGTCGCCGACGCTGACCAGCCCGTAGGATGGCTTCAGCGCGTAGCAGCCGCAGAAGGCGGCCGGGATGCGCACGGAGCCGATCGTGTCCGTGCCAAGCGCAAACGCGCACAGATTGGCGGCGACCGCTGCGCCCGAGCCGCTGCTTGATCCGCCAGCCGAGTAGCCGTGCCGATGCGGGTTGTGGATCGCGCCATACCACGGGTTCATGCCCTCGGCACCCAGCGCCCCCTCGTCCATGTTCGTCAGGCCAATGGGGATCGCCCCCGCCGCCCGCAGTCGCGCGACGACGAAGGCATCGTCGGTAGCGAGATCATCGCGGCGGAACCGCAGCCCGGCCGAGTGCGGCCAGCCCCTGACTGCGATGTTGCCCTTGATCGCAACCGGCAGCCCATCGAGCGGGCCGAGGATCTGGCCATCCCTGCGACGCTGGTCCGACTCGAGCGCGAGTTGCAGCGACTGCTGCCGATCGACATGCGTGTATGCGCCGAGGGTGCTTGCCGCGATGGCATCGAGGCAGTCGCCGACCAGCACCGCGCTGGTCGTAAGGCCGGCAGTGAGCGCGCCCGCCAGTTCCGTGGCGTCGGGCGTCGTGTTCATTCGACTTTCGGCGCGCGCGCGTCGATCAGCCGGATCGGCTTCTGCCGACTGTCGATCTGGGTCAGGGCAGCGGTGCCGCCCGGCGCGACGAGTTCGACGCGCAGTTCCACGCCGACGCGGCGGGACAGCAGGGTGCTGAACGCCTGCGCCAGCGTGGCGTCGCGCTCATAGCCGGCGCGCGTTTCGATGCTGACGGTCAGGTCGTCGCGGCCACTCGCATCGCGCGTCGCGCGGCAGACATACTCGCCGGCGAACTCGGGTCGATCGTTGAGGATGGCGGCGAGCGCGAGCGGATAGACGTTGATGCCGCGCAGCTTGACCATGTTGTCGCTGCGGCCGAGCACGCCGACGATGCGGTCGAGATTCCAGCCCAGCTTCGACACACCGGGCCGCCACGCCGACAGGTCGTGGGTGTTGAAGCGGATCAGCGGATAGACGTCGTCGCGATACAGCGAAGTGACGACCATGTCGCCCGGCTGCTCGCCGTCGACGCGGCGGCCCGTGGCGGCGTCGATGATCTCGAGCACATGCGCATCTTCCATGACATACATGCCATCCTGGTCGACGCCCTCGGCGGCGATCGGTCCGGTGTCGGCGACGCCATACCAGTCGAAGATCTGCGCGCCACCCCAGGCGCGCGACAGCACGGCCCGCGATTCGCGACCGACATGGCCCGAGATCATGCGTACCGGCAGGTCGCGACCCGGCTCGAGTCCCATTTCGCGCGCGGTTTCGGCCAGCTGCCGGATGTAGTCGACGAAGCCGACGATGACCGTGACGCGCATGTCGCGCATGAGTTCGATCTGTGCGACCGAACGCGTCTCCTTGCCGGTGCCAGCCGACAGGAACAGGTTGTTCGTGTAGTGCAGCACGGCTTCGCGCACGAAGTGGCCGCCGTTGATCATGCCGTGCCCGTACACCGAGTGCAGCACATCGCCCGGCTGCACGCCCTGCATGCGGTAGATGCGCGCGACCAGCAGCGCCTGGACCTCGCGCGCCTTCGGGCTGAACAGCACGACCTGCGGCCTGCCGGTAGTGCCGCTGGTCGTGTGCAGCACCGTGACCGGGCGTGATGCCGCTGGCCATTTCTCCCAGCCGTGGTAGTCGCCGTAGGGCGGATGCTCGGCAATGCTCTGCATCAGGTCGGATTTGCCGAAGATCGGCAGATGCGGCAGATCATCGAGGCTGCGGATCTGGCCCGGCGTGACGCCGTGCGACTGCCAGAGCCGCTGGTAGAACGGAATCTCCCAGGCGCGCGCGACGCAGCGCAGGAACAGCCGATTCTGGTGCTCGCGGATCTCGGCGCGGGACCGGGTCGCGAAGCCGGCCGTGAAGGTCTCGCCGATCGGATGCTCGCGCAGCATCGCCGGATAGTCGAAGGATTCGAAATAGTGCGGGTAATTCATGGCTCGGTCTGTGGGGTCAGCTGAACATCAACAGGTCGACGAGTTGCCTGACGTCGGGCAGCTGCTCGAGGCGGTCGACGGCGTCGATCAATTGCGCGCCGCGCGCGGCGTCGAGCGGCCGCAGGCCTGATGCGCTCGCTCGCTTGAACTTGGCGAGATGGCGTTCACGGCTCAACGGACGACCCGGTGCGCCGAGCACGGCCGGCAGGTCCATCGCGACGACGTGCCCATCACGCAGCTGCACTTCGACGCGCTGCGGTGCGAGCGCGTTGACCGCAGGGTTGCCATCGGGCACGACGCGAATGCGCGCGGCCAGCGCATGGCGGCGCGGCTCGGCAAGCGCGGCGGGCTCGAAATCGTGCACGTCCACGGTGCCGTTGAGCAGCGCAGTGGCCACGACGTAGGGCAGGCAGAGGCGGGCATACGACGGCGCCATGTCCGGTCGCGGGGCACGGTCGACCAGCTGCAGGACCAGCGGCGGCGCCAGCACGCGTATCTCGGCCATGTCGTCGTTGCCGAAGCCGTGCGCCGCTCGCAATGAGAGCGCCCCGTCGACGCCGCCGTGGGTCGCGCGACCGCTCGGAAACGGCTTGTGCGACAGCTCCGTGATGCGGAACACACGGCCCAGCTGCGCAAACGGTTCCGGACGCCAGTCCGGATCGATCAGTGCGAAGAAGCCGAAAGGCCCTTCGAGGAAATCGCGCGGACCCTGGATGCCGCGGCGCGCCAGCGCGATCGACGTCAGCGCGGTGCGCGCGTTGAAGCCGATCTGCATCGGCAGCACTGGCGAACCTTCGACATGCGCCTGCATGGTTCCTGACAACTGGCTGTAAGTCAGGCCGAGCGCGCTGCGCGTCGTCTCGGCATCGAGCGACAGCATGGCGGCGATGCCGGCCGTCGCGCCGAGCGCCCCGCACATCGCGGGACGAAAGAAGCGCAGCTTGTTGTGCGCTGCCATGCCGATTGTCGTTGCGACATCGACCGCAAGCGCGCAGCCGAGCAGCAGTTGCCGGCCGCTGATGCCGCCGCGCGCTTCAGCGAACGCGATCAGCGTCGACAGCACGACCGCCATCGGATGCACGACAGCCGGCTCATGCACGCAATCCCATTCCTGGTTGTGGATCTGGTAACCGTTCAGGAACGCGGCGGTCGCCGCCGGCACGCGTTCGCCGGTGCCCCAGATCCGCGCGCCGTCGCCACGGCCCCAGTCCTCTGCCACGGCGCGCAGTTCCGCGACCAGCGGCACGCGCGTGCCGGACAGCGCGACGCCCAGCGAGTCGAGGATGAAGACCCGCGTGCTGTCGCAGGCGGCGGGCGGCAGATCCTCGAACCGGGTGCCAACCACATGGGCGACCAGCGCGGCGGTGACTTGATCCGGGGCAGTGCTCACGAGTGGGATTCCGTCGGGGCTCCGATGCTAGGAAATTGCACGCCGCCGCTCCGGCCGTCCGGGCTCGCGACCGCCTGTCGGAATGGGGCGGTGCGAAGCCTGACGCCGGTTGGGCGGGTGCGCTGCGTTGGGTACCATCCTCGCATGGACGTCTCGCCAGCGAAATCATCCCCGCGCCCCGCGTGCGCGCCGCCCTGGACCGATGCTGGCCAGCACGCCATGTCGCCGCAGGCCGGGCACGACGACGCCGCGCGCTTCAACTTCCTGGCGAACTTCAACAAGTACATGGCGACGCGGGTCGTCGGCGGCAATGCCGTGGCGTTCGAGACTCGCGCGCATGACAGTTATCGTCGTGCGCAGGGGCACGACGCCCGCGATCGGCGCGAGATCCGCGATGCGATGGCCAGCGACCCGTACTACCGCATGTGGAGTTCGCTGCGTCGCAGTGCCATGGAAATGCGCCAGCAGGCTGGCAGATCGCTGGTGTTGCGCCAGGCCGAGGCATTGGCTGCGCGCGCCCGCGAACTCGGCGCGCGCCATCCGCAGGGCCTCGTGCTGGACGCCGCGGTGACGCCGCCGCGCTACCAGGCGGCGATCGACAACCATTGCATGCCGGGCAGCTATTTCGCCGAGTATCTCGACGGGGACGTCAGTCCGGCCGCGAACTACGACGCCGGCATGTACGCGACCACGACGGGCCTGTTCGGTCGCTATCTGGATGGCGCCGGCGGCGGCATCGTCGAGTGGTTGCGCCGCGAGCGGCCGGGCTGGACCCCGCGACGGGTGCTCGACCTCGGGTGCGGCGTCGGCCACAACACCGTGCCGCTCGCCAAGGCCTTCCCGCAGGCCGAGATCGTCGCCGTGGATCTGGCCGCGCCGATGCTGCGCTATGGTCATGCGCGCGCGGTCGGCATGGGCGTGCGCAACATCATGTTCCGCCAGGGTAACGTCGAGCGGCTCGCCGACAACGCTGGCAGCTTCGATCTGATTTACAGCACGATGTTCTTCCACGAGACGTCCTGGCGCGCGCTGCGCGCGATCCTGCGCGAAGTCGACCGACTGCTGGCGCCGGGTGGACTGCAGCTGCACCTCGAGCAGCCGCCGTATCGCGGCATGAGCGAGTTCGAGAAGTTCCTGCGGGACTGGGACTGCTACTACAACAACGAGCCGTTCTGGACCACGCTGCATGACACCGACATGCCGGCACTGCTGCGCGAGCTTGGCTTTGCAAGCGACCGGATCTTCGAAACGGAGATCCACGCGGTCGTCGAGTCGGCGAGCCCGAAGGTGGCCACCGAAACCGAGGATTACGGGCGCGGCGGCATGTGGTACGCCGTCGGGTCCGCGCGCCCCGCGAGGGCCGCGGCATGAACCCCGACGATGTCGTGCGGCTCGCGAATGCCGCGGCGAGCGGCAAGCGACCCCATTTCTTCAGCGATGCCGACATCGACCGCCTGCTCGCCATCGTCTGGGCCATGGCGGGCGAGCTGGCCGTGACCCGCGAGCGGCTCGATACCGTCGAGCGGTTGCTGGCGCAGCGTGCCGTGCTCGAGCGTGACGCCATCGAGCAGTACCGGCCCGACCCACAAGCGGCCGAGGAGCGAGGCCAGATGCAGATCGAGTACATCGCGCGCCTGCTGCGGGTACTGCAGCAGGAAGTTGAAGAGATGCAGCGCGGGGTCGGGCGCGAAAGCTCGGCCGATGTCGCCCGCGAACTGGCCGCACCATGAGCGAAGTCCAGGCCGTGCTGGATCGGGTCGGTGCGCTGGTCGACGCCGGCTTCGCGACCCTGTATGCGCGCTGCGAGCGCGCCGGGCGGCTCGACGCCGCTGAACTCGATCGCTGGCAGCTGCCGAGTTACGAGCTGGCGTTCTGCGCTGCCGAACTGGCCGCGGCGCGCGCCGTGCAGGGCTGGGCGCGTGGCAGCGCCGCGCAGGGCGATCCGTTGTCCCGTCCGCTCGCTGATGCGTTCACGGTCGAAGTCGCCGCCCAGGCGGTCACGCGGCTGCTGGCACGCCCTGCCGATTACGGCCTGGAGCCGGCGCGCGTCGCCGCAGCGCACCCGGGCCAGCATGCCGGGCTTGCGCAGTTGCAGAGCAGCGCGACGCTGGCGGCACTCGGCGCGCAACTGCTGGAGCGCGACGGTCGTCTGCCGCCGAGCGGCCTCGATGCCGAACGCGAACTGATGCGCGAATCGTTCCTGCAGTTCGCGCGCGACGTCGTGCTGCCGCAGGCGCAGCGCATCCACCGCGACGACACCGACATCCCCGAGCAGATCATCAGCGGCGCGGCGGACCTCGGCCTGTTTGGCGTGTCGATTCCGCAGCGCTTCGGCGGCATGCAACCTGACGATCATCCGGACACGACGGCGATGCTGGTCGTGACCGAAGCGATGTCGGCGGCGTCGCTCGGCGCGGCCGGCAGTCTCGTGACCCGGCCGGAGATCATGGCGCGCGCCGTGCTGCAGGGTGGCACCGAGGCGCAGCAGCGTCGCTGGTTGCCGGCGCTCGCGAGCGGGGAGAAGCTCGTTGCGATTTCGATTACCGAGCCAGACTTCGGCTCGGATGTCGCCAACCTGCGGCTGCGCGCCACTCGGGTCGACAACGGCTGGAGCCTGTCGGGCGCGAAGACCTGGTGCACCTGCGCCGGACGCGCCGAGTACATCCTCGTGATCGCCCGCACCGATCCGGATCCGTCGCTCGGCCACCGTGGCCTGTCGCAGTTCGTGGTCGAGAAGCCGCGCTTCGCCGGGCACCAGTTCGAGTACAACTCGCCGCTGGGCGGGCGCATCGTCGGCCGCGCGATTCCGACGCTCGGTTACCGCGGCATGCATTCCTTCGAGATGTTCTACGAGGATTTCGTCGTGCCCGCCGACGCGCTGGTCGGCGAGCAGGGCGGGTTGGGCCGTGGCTTCTACCTGACCATGGCGGGGCTGTCGGGCGGACGCGTGCAGACCTCGGCGCGCGCCAATGGCGTCATGCAGGCCGCCTTCGATGCCGGGGTGCGCTACGCCGCCGCGCGGCGCGTGTTCGGTCAGCCGATCGGCGCCTATCCGCTGACCCAGGCGCGCCTGGCACGGGTCGCCGCCTGGCTGACAGCGTCGCGCCAGTTCTCTTACTTCGTGGCTGGCGAACTCGACGGCGGGCGCGGCGAAACCGCGGCCAGCATGGTCAAGCTGTTCTCGTGCCGCGCGTCGGAGTGGGTCACCCGCGACATGATGCAGATCCACGGCGGCATGGGCTATGCCGAGGAGACGGACGCGAGCCGCTACTTCGTCGATGCGCGCGTGCTGTCGATTTTCGAGGGTGCCGAGGAAACGCTCGCGCTGAAAGTCATCGCGCGCGAACTGATCGCGCGCGCGGGCACTGCCGGTCGCGCTGCCTAGGCGCTCAACACGCCCGATGGCGAGCGCGGCCTAGACGCTCCAGGCCCACAGCTGCCAGTCGAGCACCCGCGTTTCGGTCTCGGCGTCCCCGGGTCCGCGCGCGGCCCAGGTTTCGACGGCCAGCCGCAGCAGGGCACCGTGCTGCTGCGGCAGCACCTCGCGCACCGTGACGCGGCTGCGCAGTCGATCGCCCTCGATGACCGGAGCCGTGTGGTCGCAGCTCTCCCAGGCGAGCACCGTCAGCAGGTTCGGCAGCGCGCGCGTCGCCTGCGCGAACGCCATGAAGATCACGTGTCCGCCGTAGACCAGCCGTTCGCCGAGATAGGACAACTTCGCGTCGGTATGCGCCATCGCCATGTTGAGCGAGCTGCGCACGAGTTCCGGCGCGCAGGTGACAGTGTCGCGCGCCTCGATCTCGAACTGTTGGCCAGCGGCGAGGTCGTGCGCGCGGCGCCCGAGCCAGCCGCTGGTGGTCGCGAGATCCCAGGCGGGCAGGCGCTGCGCGAGCTGCGCGGCCGTGACGGCGTTGCCGATCGCGTCCACGTCATCGGCATGACCGGTGCGCGCGCCTGGATCGCGGCAGGGGATCATCGGGCAGCGCCAGCCGTGCAGCACGGTGTCGCCGTGCTGGTTCGTCGTCGTGATCTCGAGTGCGACGACGCCGGTCGCCGCGCGGCCTGGTTGCGCCTTGTTCTGGCGCATGCCGACCACGCGCGTGCGGGTGCTCAGGGTGTCGCCGATGCGCGGCGGCTGCAGCAGTTGCAGGCCGCGATAGAACAGGTTGGCCTTGACCCGCTGCGACGCCCACGTCGACTGGCCGATCGCGACGTTGATGGCGAGCAGCGGGTGGGCGAGCGGCGCTGCCACGCCGGTGACCCGCGCCGCTGTCGCGTGATCGAGCGGCAGGCGCAGCCGGTCGCCGAACAGCGCGCCATAGAGTGCGGCGTGGCCGTCCGTCAGTGTCAGCGCGGGCGCGTCGAACTCGAGCCCGACGTGGAAATCCTCGAACCACGGACCGGCGATCGACAGCGGTGGGGTCATGGGCGGGCTCCTGCGACCAGTTTCGCATCGTGCAGTTTGCCGATCGCCGCCGCGTCGAGACCCAGCACGGTCGCGAGGATCTCGTCGGTGTGGGCGCCGAGCCGTGGCGCGGGCACGGCGTCGGCATGCGCGTGCGAGCCAAAGTACAGCGGCGAGCCCGGCATCAGGTAGCGGCCGATGTCCGGCTGCGATTGCAGGCTGAACAGCGGATTGTCGCGGGTTGCGTCGGCATCGCTGTCGAGCATTTCACGCACGCTCTGATAGGGGCCGGCGCAGACGTCAGCGGCGGCGAAGGCTGCCAGCAGATCCACGGCGTCGCGCGCGGCGATCCACGGCGCGAGTACCGCGGCGAGTTCCGCGCGTGCGCGGAAGCGGTTGCCTTCCTCGGTCAGATCGAGGCCGAGGCGCGCCCCCACGGCGTCGAACTGGGGCCCGAGCCCGGTGGCTTTGCAGAGGTTCTGCCATTGCCGCCGGGTCAACGCGACCACCATGACGCGACGCCCATCGCGGGTTTCGAAATCGCGACCGAACGCGCCGAACAGTTCGTTGCCGTGGCGCCCGCGTTCGTCGCCGTTGACCTGCGCCTCGGCGATGAAGCCCATGTGGCCCATGGTCGCGAGTGCAACATCGAGCAGCGCGAGCTTGACGTACTGGCCAGCACCCGTGAGCCGGCGATGGCGCTCGGCGGCCAGCAATCCGACCGCTGCCATCTGGCCGCAGATGTGGTCCCAGGCCGGCA
>JBIITU010000153.1:0-7441 GCA_044340335.1 Steroidobacteraceae bacterium | reverse complement strand
CCGGCTCGAGCCGCTCGAAGCGCGCGTCATCGGCTGCCTGATCGAAAAGTCCATCACGACGCCCGACCAGTACCCGCTGTCGTTGAATGCGCTGACGCTGGCCTGCAACCAGAAGAGCAACCGCGATCCGGTGCTGGACCTCGACGATGCGACCGTGCAGCGCACGGTCGACGTGCTGTCGCGCCGCCACATGATCATGGAGCGCTCTGGCTTTGGCAGCCGCGTGCCCAAGTACCAGCATCTGTTCTGCAACACCGAGTACGGCAGCCTGCGCTTCACGCCGCAGGAGCTCGCGATCATCTGCGAACTGCTGCTGCGCGGTCCGCAGACGCCTGGCGAATTGCGCACGCGCGCGAGCCGCATGGCGCCGTTCGGCGATGTGACCGAAGTCGAAGCGGCCCTCGAGACGCTGGCGACGCGGGCCGATGGGCCGTTCGTCGTGCGACTGCCGCGCGAACCGGGTCGGCGCGACTCGCGCTACGCGCAGCGTTTCGGTGAGTACGCAGACTTCGAGTCGGCGCCGGCCACGGCCGTCGCGCCAGCCGCCGTGAGCACAGGGAGCACCACTGCGGGCGCAGCGCAGCGCCCGCACGCCGCCGCCGGCGACCTCGCCGCGCTGCTGGCGCGCATCGACGCGCTGGAAGCGCGCGTCAGCGCGCTAGAGTCTGCGCCGCCTGCGGCAGCAGCTCGTCAGCCGGAGTGACGGCGGGCGCCGCGTCGGCGGCGGAAAGCCGTGCGAGCGCGTGCTGATAGCCAGCCTCGATCGTCCGCTCGAAGGCGCGCCAGTCCAGCAGGTCGACGTTCTCCAGCGGCGGCTGCAGCAGGATGTCGGTCTGCTCGCGCCGCGCCAGCGTCGCTGCGGCACTGTTGACCATCCCTGAGCGCCACAGCACCTGGAAAATGTTGGGGCGGCGGCGCCGGCCGCGCATCCACGCCATCAGCTTCCACAGCGGCGGCACGTCGGTGTCGTCGACATCGGTCGTGAAAGTGCGATCGGCACCGACATCGACGCCGATCACGGGGCCGCGCCCCATCTCGCGCATGACGTCCACCGGCAGGTTGTTGATCGTTGCGCCGTCGACATACACCTCGCCGCGATGCATGACCGGCGGCAGCACGCCCGGGATCGCCACCGACGCGCGCAGCCAGCGCCACAGTTCGCCCCGACGATGCACGGCCGCCTGCCCGGTCGTCAGGTTCGCCGACACGCAGTAGAACGGCACCGGCAGGTCTTCGATCGCGACGCTGCCGAACTCGCGCCGCAGGCGCTCGCTGACGCGCCGGCCGGAGACCAGTGACACCACCGGCAACGTGTAGTCGCCGAGCGGATTGCTGACCACGAACGTGCGCTTGAATACCTCGAGCAACTGGTCGTCGGGCCAGCCATGGGCAACGGCCGCACCCATGATGGCGCCGATGCTGGTGCCACCCACCAGGTCGATCGGAATGCCGCGTTCGCGCAGCGCGCGCACGACGCCGAGGTGCGCAAAGCCGCGTGCGCCGCCGCCGGACAGCACGAGGCCGACGGCGGTGCCGGTCAGCAACCGCGCGACGCGCCGCACGTCCGCGGGGCCGCGCACGTGGTGATGCGGCAGGCCGGGCTGCTGCGCCAGCCAGCGCTCCGCCGCGCCGCTCGCGAAACGCGCGCCGTGCAGCAGGATCAGTTCGGCGCGCGGGCGCGCGACGCGCACGTCCCGATCGGTCAGCAGTGCATCCCAGGGCCCGGCGGCGCTCTCCGCGGTCGCGAGCAGCAGCAGCGAATCGGCCTGCCGCATGCACAGCCTGCTCCAGCTGCTGGCCTGGTGATCGCCGACGTAGACCACGTAGTCGTTCGAGGCTTCGAGCTTGTGGAACCAGTGGCTGGTGTGCTCGGCGCCGCGCGCGCTCCAGACGAGTTCGGTGCGGCCGAGCAGGCTCAGCGCTTCGACCAGTTCGAGCGCAAAGCTCGCGACGTCGACATCGAGCGCCTGCGGCAGCAGCGCGAAACTGCGCGGACCGGAGGCGCGGCCGCGACGGCCGCCGCGGGTCTGCGACTCCAGCCGCTCGACCGTGATGCGCGCGATCGCGAGCATTGCACTCGGATGGTGGCGGACGACGCGATCGAAGGCTTCGCGCGACAGGCGCACGAGCTCGCTGTCGCGCAACGCGACGACACTCGCCGTGCGCGCGCGCCCGGACACGAGACCCATCTCGCCGACGGTTTCGCCGGCGACGACGCGGCCAAGGAAGCGGCGCCGATCGAGGCCCGCCGGCGCGTAACTGCCGAGGCAGCCCGACAGCAGCACGTACATCGCGTCGGAGGCTTCGCCCGCCTCGAACAGCGCCGCACCACCCGGGAGCGACAACCATTCGCATTCGACGGCAATGGCATCGAGGGCGTCGTCGGTCAGCGCTTCAAACACCGGCAACGCGCACAGCAGCACGCGCAGGTTGCCGCGCACTGCAAGCGTGTCTTCCGGCAGATCATTTTCCATGGGCCCGCCCCGCGCTGTGTCGGCTCGGCGTCACGGCCCGCGAAGCGCAAGCGCACGGGTCGTCCACCCCGTAAACTAGGCCGGCACGAGCGCCCTGTCGACCCAGGACCGCCGTCACTGTGAGACCAGTCACCCTTCCATGGCAGAGCCGTCCACCTCAGAGCGACCCAAGGGCAAGTCGCTGCAGCCGCTGCGGGCGCTCGCGCCCTTCCTGCGCCCCTACCGCAAGGTGCTGCTCGCCGGCATCGTCGCGCTGCTGCTGGCCTCGGGCGCGATGCTCGCCCTGCCCGCGGCCCTGAAGGGGCTGGTCGACAAGGGCATGACGGTCGGCAACGCCGACACCATCAACAGCTACTTCTTCGCCTTCCTGGGCGTGGCCGTGCTGTTCGGCGTATTCGCGGCGCTGCGGTTCTACATCGTCACCTGGCTGGGTGAGCGCGTCGTCGCCGACCTGCGCTCGGCAGTGTACGCGCGCGTGATCCGCATGGACCCGACCTTCTTCGAAGTCACGCGCACCGGCGAGGTGCTGTCGCGCCTGACCACCGACACGACCCTGGTGCAGTCGATCTCGGGCGTCGGCCTGTCGATCGCGCTGCGCTCGAGCATCAACCTGGTCGGCTCGCTGGCGCTGCTCGCGTTCACGAACCTCAAGCTGCTGCTGCTGATCGTCGTCGCGATCCCGGTGGTGCTGGTGCCGGTCATCACGCTCGGTCGCAAACTGCGCGGCCTGTCGCGCAGTTCGCAGGATCGCATCGCCGACACCAGTGGCCTGGCCGGCGAGACGCTGAACGCCATCCAGACAGTGCAGGCGTTCACGCTCGAAGCGCTGCACTCGGCGCGCTACCGCGCCGCCGTCGAGGATTCGTTCGACGTCGCGGTGCGGCGCACCCGCGTGCGCGCCTGGCTGACGGCGCTCGCGACCATGCTGGTGTTCGGCGCGATCACGGCCGTGCTGTGGGTCGGCGCGCACCAGGTGCTGTCCGGCCAGATGACGAGCGGTGAGCTGGTCCAGTTCCTGGTGCTCGCGGTCTATGCGGGCATCGCGGCCGCCTCACTGTCCGAGATGTGGAGCGAAGTGCAGCGCGCCGCCGGCGCGATGGAGCGCCTGGTCGAACTGCAGCAGGCGGAGCCGGCCATCGTCGCGCCGCCCACACCGCAGACGCTGCCGCCGCTCGCCGGCGCCGGCGGTCGCATCGAGTTCGATGCCGTGACCTTCCGTTATCCGTCGCGACCGGACCAGAACGCGCTCGATGATTTCACGCTCGCGATCGAACCGGGCGAGACCGTCGCCTTCGTCGGTCCGTCGGGCGCAGGCAAGAGCACGACCTTCCAGCTGCTGCTGCGCTTCTATGACCCTGCGTCCGGCATCGTCCGCATCGATGGCGTCGACATCGCGCGCGCGGATCCGGAGCAGGTGCGTCACCGCATCGGCCTCGTGCCGCAGGAGACGATGCTGTTCGGTGCCACGGCGCGCGAGAACATCCGCTACGGCCGGCCGGAGGCCAGCGATGCCGAGGTCGAGGCGGCTGCCGTGGCCGCCGCGGCCGACGATTTCATCCGCGAACTGCCCGAGGGCTACGAGGCCTTCCTCGGCGAGCGCGGCACGCGCCTCTCCGGCGGCCAGCGGCAACGCATTGCGATCGCCCGGGCGATCCTGAAGAACCCGCCCATCCTGCTGCTGGACGAGGCGACGAGTTCGCTCGATGCCGAGAGCGAGCGCCTGGTGCAGGGAGCGCTCGAGCGGCTGATGGCCTCGCGCACGACGGTCATCATCGCCCACCGGCTCGCCACGGTGCTGAAGGCCGACCGGATCATCGTCATCGAGGCCGGCCGTATCATCGCCACCGGTACCCATGAGGAACTGCTGCAGTCGAGCCCGTTGTACGCCCGGCTCGCAGCTTTGCAATTCAGCGACTACGGCCGGGAATAAAGCGCCCGGCCAGCCGTTGTCGGGGGACAAGGAGGTTTCCATGTCCCACCCAGTCCGTTTGACCCCAGGTGCCGCCCGCGCGGCCCGTACCCCCCACGCCGCAGCGCTGTTGATCGCCGCAGCCGTGCTGGCCCCGGCCGCCCAGGCGGCCGAACCGGTCGACTTCAGCCTCGACGATGGCCTGACCTGGCGCGGCGACGGCTGGAAGGCTTCGCTCGGCGCGACCATCGCCCTCGACGGCGGCGAACAGGTGACCGGCACCGGCCGCACCGAGGACCTCGTCGTGCGCCGCCTGCGGCCCAACCTGGTCGTCTCGCTGTCGCCGCAATGGAGCGCGCGCGTCGAGTACGACTTCGGCGATGTCGGCCCCGGCTTCCGAAACGCCTGGGTGCAATGGCGCCCGACCTCGAAGCTCAGCGTGCGGCTCGGCAGCCAGTTTGCACCGTTCGGCCTCGAGAACACGATGAGCTCGCGCACGATGCAGTTCACCGAGCGTTCGGCGTCGAGCGCGATGACACCGGCCGCACTGACCGGCATCAGCGCGCGCCTGCACGACCAGCGCTGGAGCCTGTCGGCCGGCCTGTACGGCAATGACATCGCCGACGACGACCGGCGCCGCTTCGATGGCGAGAGCTTCATCGCGCGCGGCACCTTCGTGCCGCTGCGGCAGGATGGCTGGCTGTGGCATGTCGGCGCTTCGGGCGAGTACCGCCAGGGTGCCAACGATGCGACCCTGCGGCTGCGCTCGCGACCGGAGACCGTCGTGACGACCACGCGACTGGTCGACACGGGCGTGCTGACCGGCGTCGAGGACCTCGTCACGGTGGGCGTCGAAACCGCCGTGCGTCGCGGCCCCGTGCTGGTGCAGGCGGAGTACCTGCAGGCGAGCGCGAGTCGCACTGCTCTGGCGGGTGGCGATGCCGACTTCTCGGGCGGGTATGTCGCGGCGAGCTGGTTCATCACCGGCGAGCGGCGCGATTACAGCGAGGCGCAGGGTGCGTTCGGCGGCGTCAAGCCGAAGCGCGACTGGGGCGCGCTGGAAGTGGCGCTGCGCGCGAGCACCTTCGATCTGGACGACGGCCTGATCACGGGCGGCAAGCAGGACAGCCTGACTGCGACCCTGAACTGGTACTACGAGAGCCACAGCCGCGTCAGCCTGACCTGGACCGAGACCGAAGCGACCCGCGTCGGTGTGGTCGACGATCGCGGCTACCTCATGCTGCGAGCTCAGATCGCCTTCTGAGCGCGCAGCTGCACAGCAGCAAACGGCGCGCGGCTGTCGTCACCGATAGCCGCGCGCCTGCAGCGTGAAGAGCCGCGCATACACGCCGTCGAGCGCCATCAGCGCGGCGTGATCGCCGAGCTCCACGATGCGCCCGCCATCGAGCACCGCGATCTGGTCCGCCATGCGCACCGTCGAGAAGCGATGCGAAATCAGGATGGTGATCCGCTCGCTGGCGAGTTGGCGGAAATGCTCGAACACCTCGGCCTCGGCCTGCGCGTCCATCGCCGCGGTAGGCTCGTCGAGCACGAGGATGTCGGCACGCGAGCGCATGAAGGCGCGCGACAGCGCGATCTTCTGCCACTGGCCGCCCGACAACTCCCGCCCGTCCTTGAACCACTTGCCTAGCTGGGTGCGGTAGCCCGCCGGCAGATCCTCGATGAAGGGCGCCGCGCGCCCCTTCACCGCGGCCTCGCGCCAGCGCGCCTCGTCCTCGAAGTGCGGTTCGTCGCCAGCACCGACGTTCTCACCGACCAGCATCTGGTAGCGCGCGAAGTCCTGGAAGATCACGCCGACACGCTCGCGCAGCGCATCGCGGTCCCACTCGCGCAGGTCGAGGCCATCGAGCGTGATGCGCCCGGTCGTCGGTTCGTAGAGCCGCGTCAGCAACTTGATCAGCGTCGTCTTGCCGGAGCCATTCTCGCCGACCAGCGCGAGGCTGCTGCCGGGCCGCAGGTGCAGGCTGATGTCGACGAGAGCCGCGGCGGTCGCATCCGGATAACGGAAGCTCACGCTTTCGAAGCGCACGCCGTCGCTGGGATCCGGCCCCTGCGTCGCGCGACCCGATGCAATGGCCGCGGGGGTCTCGAGATAGTCGTATAGCGTCGAGAGGTACAGGTTGTCCTCGTACATGCCGCCGACCGCGGACAGGCTCGCGCTGACCGCGCTCTGCCCCTGGCGGAACAGCATCAGGTACATCGTCATCTGGCCGAGCGTGATGACGCCCGCCACCGCGCTGAAGGCGATCCAGCCGTAAGCGCCGTACAGTGCGGCCGTGGCGATCAGGCCGAGACCGAATCCCCACACGTCGCGGCGTATCGTCAGCGCGCGATCCTCGCGGTACAGCCGCTCGAAGATCTGCCGATAGCGCGCGAGCAGCCGCGCGCCGAGGCCGTACAGCTTGACTTCCTTGGCATGATCCTCGCGCGCAAGCACGGTCTCGAGGTACATCTGCATGCGCGTCTCGGGCGAGCGCCACTTGAACAGGCGGAACGCGTCGCCCGAGAACTTCGCCTCCGCGATGAAGGCTGGCAGTCCGGCGAGCAGCAGCACTGCCACAGCCCACGGCGAGAACTGCACCAGCAGCGCACCGAAGCTCGCGAGCGCGACTGCGTTCTGCGCCAGGCCGAAGGTGCGCATCACCAGCGACAGCGGCCGGCTCGAGGCCTCGCGGCGCGCGCGCGTCAGCTTGTCGTAGAACTCGGCGTCCTCGAACTGCGCGAGCTCCAGCGTCAACGCTTTCTCGAGGATCATGACGTTGACGCGCTGCCCGAGCTGCGCGCGCAGCAGCGACTGGCACAGGTTGATGCCACGCTGCGCGGCCGCGACGGCGGCCACGAGCACGCCCTCGATCGCGACGAGTTCGAGCACCCGCGCGAGCGGCGGCGCGAGCCCGAAGGGCCCGGACGCGGTCGCAGCAGTCGCGACGGCGGACACGTCGCGCGCGGCAATGGCGGCGACGACGGCATCGACGATCTGCGCCCCGACCCAGGCCACCGCCGCCGGCAACGCGCCGGCCAGCAGCGTCAGCGCCGC
>JBIITU010000428.1:0-2942 GCA_044340335.1 Steroidobacteraceae bacterium | reverse complement strand
GCGGTGGGCTCGGGTGAAGCCGACACGCTGCAACTGCCCTATCTGCCGATCCAGTCGGACATCCGCGAAGGGGACGAGCTCGTGACCTCCGGCCTCGGTGGCGTGTATCCGGCGGGCCATCCCGTCGCGACAATCACTGCCGTCGATCGCGGCGGCGGCTCACCACTGGCGCAGGTGCGCGCCAAGCCGCTCGCGGCGCTCGACCGCGACCGCGAGGTGCTGTTCGTGTGGTTCCGTGCTGCGCATCCGGCCGCGCCGGCGGACGAGACCCCCGAGCCCGCCGCAGCCGCAGCGCTCGCGCTGCAACCGGTCGTCGTGGCGCCCATGGCGACCACGCCTGCTGCGGCCGCGCCCGCGCCGACACCCGCAGCTGCGCCCGCGCCGACCACGAGCGCAGTCCAGCCGATGGGGGCCACGCCATGATGCGCGACGAAGAACCGCGCGGCCTGATGCTGCTGAGCGCGCTGGCGGGCCTCGTGCTGCAGACGATTCCGCTGCCGGCCTTGATCGCACCGGCGCGTCCGGCGTTCCTGGTGCTGATCGTGATCTGGTGGTCACTGATGGCGCCGCGCGCTGGCGGCATGACGCTCGCGTTTTTTGCCGGCCTCGCGCTCGACGTCTTCAAGGGCGCAGTGCTCGGGCAGTATGCATTGACGACGGCGCTGGTCGGCTACATCGCCATCCGCCAGCACCTTCTGATCCGCAACAAGTCGCCGCTCGAGCAGATGCTGTTCGCCGCCATGCTGCTGACGCTGTGGGAAATCGGCTCGTGGATGATCGACGGCTGGGCCGGGCAGACGATGACGGGGGCACTGCGCTGGCTGCACCTGCCGTTCAGCGCGCTGTGCTGGTTCCTCGTCGCGGGCCTGCTCACGCGCCTCTACCCGGCGCGCTGAGGCGCGACGGCCATGGCAATGCGCACCACCATCAAGGATCACTGGGGCGAACAGCAGCTGTTCGAACAGCGCGTGTTCATCGCCGGCGCCTTCATGCTGCTGCTGTTCGCGATCCTGATCGGGCGGCTGGTCTGGCTGCAGATCGTCCAGCACGACTACTACACGGATCTGTCGCAGGGCAATCGCGTCAGGATCGAACCGATCCCGGCGCCGCGCGGCACGATCTACGATCGCAATGGTGCGATCCTCGCGGAGAACCGGCCGGCCTATCAGCTCGAACTGATTCGCGAGCAGGTCCCTGATCTCGACGACACGCTCGCGCGGCTTGCGCAGATCGGCTTGCTCGACGCCGATGACCTCGATGACACGCGGCGGCTGGTCGTCTCGCGCCGCGCCTTCGACGCCGTGCCGATCCGCTTGCGGCTCTCGGACGAGGACATCGCGGCATTTGCAGTGCGGCGGTTCGAGTTCCCGGGCGTCGACATCGCAACGCGTCTCGCGCGCTACTACCCGGAGGGCGAGATCGCCGTGCATGCGCTCGGGCACGTCGGCTCGATTTCCGAGCGTGACCTCGAGCGCATCGACCGCGCCGAGTACGCCGGCACTTCCCTGATCGGCAAACTCGGCATCGAGTCCGCGTACGAAGACGCATTGCATGGTCGCAACGGTTCGCGCGAGATACTGGTGAACGCCCGCGGCCGCTCGGTCGAGCGCGTCGGCCCGCTCGCCCCGCTGCTGACCAGCACCGCGCCGGTGCCCGGGCAGGAACTGATCCTCAGCATCGACCTGCCGGTGCAGCGCGTCGCGGAGAAAGCGGTGTGGGACCAGCGCGCGGCAATCGTCGCACTGGATCCGAACAACGGCGACATCATTGCGCTGGTCAGCAGGCCAGGTTTCGATCCCAACGGCTTCGCGCGCGGCCTGACCCGACGCGAGTTCGCCGAACTCAACACGGACATCGACCGGCCGCTGTTCAATCGTGCCCTGCGCGGCGTTTATCCGCCCGGCTCAACCATCAAGCCGGTGGTGGCGCTCGCTGGCCTGACATACGGCTTCGTCACGCCGACCGACTCGGTGGCCTGCCGCGGCTGGTTCTCGCTGCCGGGCAGCCGGCACCGCTTCCGCGACTGGAAGCCGACCGGGCATGGGCGCCTGGCGATGATCGCGGCGGTCGCGCAATCCTGCGACGTCTACTTCTATGATCTATCGGCCAAGCTGGGGCCGAACCGGCTGGCCGAGTTCCTCGGCCACTTTGGGCTCGGCGAACCGACAGGCATCGATATCGGCGGCGAGAAATCCGGCCTGCTGCCGTCACCTGAGTGGAAGAAGACGGCCTTCAAGCGCCGCGAGGACCAGGTCTGGTTCCCTGGCGAAACCGTGATCTTCGGCATCGGCCAGGGCTTCCTGCTGACGACGCCGATCCAGCTCGCGCACATGACGGCCATCGTGGGCGCACGCGGCAAGAACTTCCAGCCACGCCTCGTGACCGCGCTGCGCGACCCGGTCACTCGCGCCACGACGCCGCTCGAGCCGCGTCCGCTGCAGACGGTCGAGGTCGCGTCACCCGAGCAGTGGCAGATCGCCATCGACAGCATGCTCGCCGTCATGGAGGGTGGCACGGCGACACGCAGCGCCGCCGGCGCCCCCTACCGGATCGCAGGCAAGACCGGCACCGCGCAGGTGTTCACGGTCGGCCAGAACGAGAAGTACGACGAGAAGACCATCGACGAGCGACTGCGCGATCACGCCTGGTTCGTCGCGTTCGCACCCGCGGAGGATCCGAAGATCGCGGTCGCCGTGCTGGTCGAGAACGGCCGCAGCGGCAGCGGCACTGCCGCGCCGATCGCGCGCCGCATCATGGATGCCTATCTGCTGCGCAAGTTCGACGATCCCGCAACGCCGGCACCCGCTGCGGTGCCGCAGCCCGCCGGAGGCGAGTGATGCTCCAGGACAGCTTGATCTCCGGCTCCGGTGGCCGCGGCCTGTCGACGGGGTCGCCGATACTCGCGACGCTGCGGCTCGACGGGCCGCTGCTGCTGGGTCTTG
>JBIITU010000429.1:0-2942 GCA_044340335.1 Steroidobacteraceae bacterium | reverse complement strand
TTCGGTCTGATCACCGACATCATCTTCGCCTCCGCGTTGCCGCAGGCGCGTGGTGACCTGTTCAGCGTGGTGCTGATGCCGCACTACATGCTGACGCCGAAACTGCAGCTGGTCGGCCGATACACGTACGCAGGATCCGATTCCGCGACCGGCGTGCGGCTGTCCAGCCGCTACGATCGTCGCGTCGACGCACTGGCAGGCGATCGTGGTGATGACTTCCAGGCCTGGTACGCGGGACTGAACTACTACTTCTACAGCCACAGGCTGAAGCTCATGGCTGGTGTCGAGCACACAACCATGGCGCGACCGGTGGGCGACTACGAGGGACTGACGGCGGCGGTCTCGTTCCGGTTGTATTTCTGACGCTGGCCGACGCGGCCTGATCTTCAGGGCGTGGCGGCCGGATCAACCGTCGGCGCTGCGCGCCGCACAGTCAATATCCTGACCGGCTGCGCCAGCATCTGTCCCTTCATGACCGCGTCGCCGGCATTCGGATCGCGCGGCAGATCGAGCATCTGGCGGATCACGTCCATGCCCTCCGTGACTCGCCCGAACACCGCGTAGCCCGGGTCCGCGCCGTCGGCCGTGCCGTCGAGCGAGACCAGATCGCCGATCACGACGAAGAAATCCGCCGTCGCCGTGCCCGGCGCGAGCCGCGCCATCGAGATTGCGCCGTCGACATGGCTCAAGCCGGTGGCCGCGGGCGACTCATGCGCGATCGGCTTGAACGTGCGCTTGCGATCACCGCGCAACCCGGCCTGCACGAGCCCGTACTTGCCGTCAGCGTCGAGCTTCATGGCGCGGTACCAGGTGATGCCGTCGAAGCGCTTCGTATCGACATAGCGCAGGAAGTTCGCGGCGGTCACGGGCGCGCGCTCCACCTCGACGTCGACACGGATATCCCCGAGGCTGGTGCTGAGGATCACGCCGACCGTTGCCGCGGCAGCAACCGGGGTGACCGCGGCCTCGGTCGGGGTTGCCACCGCCTCCGTTGCGATCGGCGCCGACTCCTGCGCCTGCAGCGGCAGCGCCAGCAGTACGCCGATCGCCAGCAGCAGCCGGCACGGAATGCGTTGCATGCGAGTTCCATGTTCCATGGACTCACTGTAGTTCAAGGTGCCCGGCCGAAGCGAGGCCGACGACGGCTGGCGAATGGCTCGTGCATCCGGCTGCGTCTCGAGCGGGCGCAATGCAAGGATTCAGTCGATCATGCTGTTGCAGCGACCTCCCGTGCACGAATGTTCTGCCTGCGGCGCGCGAACCTGCGGCCCATTGCAGAACGACGGTGGTGTAATGGCTGCGAGCCGCCACGTGGGGCGGCACAACGGAGACTCCTGATGCTATTGCGACTGTGTGTCCGTCTTGTCATTGGCACGGCCACCGCGTGGCTCGCGGCCAGTACCGCCCACGCCCACGGCATCTGGTTCGCGCAGCGCTCGACCCAGACGGCGCTGATCTACGGCGTCGGCGCCGATGACCTCGACATGGTGCGACGCCAGCCGCTCGTGACCCGCATCGACGGGTTCGACGAGGACCTGCAGCCGGTGCCCGCCGAACTGCGCGCGAACGGCCCGCTGCTGCTGGTCGAAAGCGAGGCGGCGCCGCCGGTCGTCGCAGCAGTGATGTTCAACGGCATCTGGAGCAAGCGACCGAACGGCCAATGGGTCAAGAAGGGTCGCGACGAAGTGCCGGACGCCACCATCAGCGAAAAGAACTACAAGTACGCCGTGTACCTGCGCGGCGCGATCAACGGCACGCTGCAACCGCTGCCGGGGCATCGCCTGCAGATCCTGCCCGTCCCGGCCACGCTGCCGGCACTGCTCGACGAACCGCTGCAACTGCGCGTGTTGTTCGATGGCAAGCCGATGGCCGGCGTGCGCATCCTGCGCGATTACGTCAACGATCCGGATGCCGAACCGCTGCAGACGGCCGCCGATGGCACGGTGACGATCAAGGTGCGCAACCAGGGTTTGAACGTCGTCGCTGCGATCTACGACGGCCCGTCGGACGAACCCACCAAGGCGGACAAGATGGAACACCTGGCCACGCTGTCCTTCGTGCTGCCCCACAAGCCGGAGTGAACATGACACCGATACGCACGCGCCTGTCGACCCTGGCCACGAGCCTGCTGCTGAGCCTCGCGCTGGGCCTGCTGCCCACGAGCGCCCGCACCCATGGCGCGCACGAGCCGCTGCATGGCGGAATCGTGCAGGTGGTCGGCGACACCGTGGTCGAGCTCGTTGCCAAGGGCCCGGACGCCTATGTCTACGTCGTCGAACACGACAGCGAACTCTCGAGCAACGGCTCGACTGGCAAGCTGACGGTGCTCAAGAACGGGGCGACGACCACGGCGACACTGACGGCCGATGGCACGAACCGCTTCATCGCGCGCGGTGCCGGCGTCGGCAGCGGCGCACGCGTGATCGTCGCGCTGACGATGGCGGGCGGCACCAAGCTCAGCGCGCGCTTCGCGGTGCCCTGACCTGAGTTTCGGTTGCCGCGGTCTGCGCGTTACAGCAGGCCGAGCGGCCGCGCGCGGGTGCGGATGTACTCGCCGAGCCAGTCGAGACTGCGGAAGCGCAGCGTTCCGCGGCCCACGCTGATGGAACTGTGGGCCATGCCGGCGACGAGCCGGAAGGTCTTGGCGAGCAGGAACAACTCGCCGTGCGCGATCTCGGCCGCCGTGAAGGGCCGCACCGACTGGTAACCACTCTCGAAGGCCTCGCCATACGCGGGCGAGAAGCCGTAGAACAGGTTGCCCCAGACGAAATTCTTGACGTCCTGCATCAGGTAATCCTCGCCCGCCGCGTCGAAGTCGAGGAAGGTGATGCGACCGCCCTCGTCGACATGGACGTTGCTCGGGTGGAAGTCACGGTGGCAGATGCCCATCGGGACGTCTTCCGAGCGGATGTCCTGCAACCGGCGCGCAAGCCGCTCCGCAA
>JBIITU010000427.1:0-2951 GCA_044340335.1 Steroidobacteraceae bacterium | reverse complement strand
CACCTGCTGCGCATCGTGCCGGGGGGCGGCCTGGTCGTCGCGAACGCCGCCGATGCTCGGCTCGCCGCGACGCTCGCCATGGGTTGCTGGACGCCGCGCGAGGGCTTCTCGATGCACGGCACCGCGGTGTCCGCCGCGTTGCCCGCGCGCTGGCAGGCGCGGCGCGACGACGCGGGCGCCGGCTTCACGGTGCTGGAAGACGGGCGCGTCGCCGGCGACGTGCGCTGGGACATGCTCGGCGACCACAACGTCGACAATGCGCTCGCCGCGATTGCCGCTGCGCGCCATGCCGGCGTGCCGGTCGGCGTCGCCTGTGCCGCGCTTGCCGAGTTCCGCGGCGTCAAGCGCCGCATGGAGCTGCGCGGCACCGCGGCGGGCGTCAGCGTGTACGACGATTTCGCGCATCACCCGACGGCGATCGCGACGACCATCGCTGGCCTGCGCCGCAAGGTCGGCAGCGCGCGCATCCTCGCGGTGCTCGAGCCGCGCTCCAACACCATGAAGCTCGGCGTGCATCGCGACACGCTGGCACCGTCGCTGGCGGATGCCGATGCGACCTGGCTCTACGCGCCGCCCGACCTGGGCTGGGACGCGGGTGCCGTGGTCGCGACGCTCGGCAGCCGCGCCCGGCTCGCCAGCGATATCGATTCGCTGGTGCGCGACCTGGTCGCCGCCGCGCGGCCCGGTGATCAGATTCTCGTGATGTCCAATGGCGGCTTTGGCGGGCTGCATGGCAAGCTGCTCGCGGCGCTGCAGACGAGCGCCGCGGCGCAGGGAGCGACACAGCGATGAGCGAACCAGGAACGGGTCCGCAGCCGGGCCAGTACGCGCGCACCGTCACGGTCGCGATGACGGGTGCGTCGGGCGCGCAGTATGGCCTGCGCCTGATCGAATGCCTGGTGCAGGCGCAATGCCGCGTGTTCCTGATGTTCACCAAAGCGGCGCAGATCGTCGTCGGCTCCGAGACCGACTGCGCGCTGCCTGGCCGCACGGCTGAGCAGACGCGCTATCTGTCGTCGCTGTTCAAGGCGGGCGAAGGGCAGCTGCGCGTGTTCGGCGACGAGGAGTGGACCTCACCCGTGGCGAGCGGCTCCGGTGCGCCGCGCACGATGATCGTCTGCCCCTGCAGCATGGCGACGATTTCGGCCATTGCGGTCGGCGCGAGCGACAACCTGCTCGAACGCGCCGCGGATGTCGTGATCAAGGAAGGTGGCAAGCTCGTGATCGTGCCGCGCGAAACGCCGTTCTCGGCGATCCACCTCGAGAACATGCTGAAGCTCGCGCGGCTCGGCGTGTCCATCCTGCCGGCCAATCCCGGTTTCTACCATCGGCCGACGCAGGTCGAGGAGCTGGTCGACTTCATCGTCTCCCGCGTGCTCGATCAGATCGGCGTCGAGAACGATCTGATGGCGCGCTGGGGCCTTGCGAAGGGCTGAACGGCGATGACCGCGACGACCAGCGAGATCCCGCTGTTCCCGCTCAACACCGTGCTGTTTCCGGGCGGACCATTGCCGCTGCGGATCTTCGAGCCGCGTTACGTCGACATGGTCCGGCACTGCATGCGCTCCGGCAGCGCCTTCGGCGTGGTGCTGATCCGCACCGGCGGTGAAGTGGGTTCCGTGGCGCGCACGGCCGAGATCGGCACGACCGCACGCATCGTCGATTTCTCGCAGCTGCCCGACGGGCTGCTGGGTCTCAGCTGCCTCGGCGAGCGGCGCTATCGCATCCTGCGTCGCTGGCGCCAGGACGATGGCCTGAACCTCGCCGAAGTCGAATGGCTGCCGGTCGCCGAGCCAGAATCGTTGCCGCCCGAACTGGGCTTTCTGTCGGATCTGCTCAAGCGCGTGCTGCCCGAGCTCGGCGAGATGTATGCGAATGTGCCGCGCCATTTCGCCGCTGCCGACTGGGTCGGCGCGCGGCTTGCCGAAATCCTGCCGCTGTCGCTCGGCGACAAGCAGGCGCTGCTCGAGCTCGACGATGCGGTCGCGCGGCTCGAGCGCATCGCGCCGCTGATCCGCCGCAGCGACGACGCCTGACGTCCATGTCGCCGCAGTGCTGGCCGCGGCCTGCCCGCGGCGCGCGGTCGGCGGCGTCAATCCGCCGGTGGCGGCGTCAGCGGCGGTAAGTCGGCAACGCGACGACAGCTCGCCTCGACGCCTTCGGCCCGCAGCTCGATCAGCTCGGCTGTTGCGCTGGCCTCGATTTCGACGCGCGGCTGCTCGATGCCCGGCGGCTTCAGCAGCAGCCTGAGCCGCTCCTCGAGGCCGGGCCCCTGCTTTGCCGGCATCGGCGCCCGCAGCAACATCAGTTCGGCGGCGGCGCCGGTCGCGTCGCGCACCGCGGTGCGCGCGCCCCGGTTGTGGGCGTGCCACGGGCGGGCACCGTCGCGATCACGCACATCGCAACGATAGCCGGCGCTGCGGAACAGCCGGATGTGCAGGCGATCCTCGCGACCCACGAACAACCGGCCACCGATGGTGTTGATGTCGTAGTCCCAGAGGTCGTCTGGACTCAGCACCCATTCGGCGTCGGCAAAGAACTCGACGTCGGTGTTCGCCATGTTGTAATTGCAGCTGCCCGGGCCGCGCCGCCGCCGTTCCTCCGTCTTGCCGTCGAGCACGGCGAACAGCTGCGTGCCGTCGCGGCGCCAAAGGAAGTCGCACTTGATCGAGCTGCGGTCGCGCATCCGCACCTGGCTCCACAACTCGGGACGCTCGTGCAGGTTGACGAACTTCTCCGGGTCGAGCGGCCCCTGGCCGTTCATGTTGACGGCGCTGCGCTGCCCGTCGATTTCAACGACGTACAGGATCTGGCTGCGCTCGAGCAGCGGGCCATCGCGGCCGCCAATGTTGATCTGGCCGTAGAACACCACCGGGCCGATCTGCGGCGCATCGATGCGCGCGAACGTGCGGTGCCAGTGGTCGTGTTCGCCGCCGGCCGGTGCGCCGACG
>JBIITU010000426.1:0-2971 GCA_044340335.1 Steroidobacteraceae bacterium | reverse complement strand
GCGTTCAGCGTCGGCATCCGCAGCCAGTGCAGCCGCCAGATCCTCGATCCGGCCGGCTACGTTGATCAATGCTCCTTGTGCCGCGCTGTCATCGGTCACTGGGGTTGGGGCAACGTCCAGCTGCCTGCGCAAATCCAGCAGTGCGTCGCGCAGTTCCGCAATGGCAACGCCATCTCCCTCTGATCGTGCACGCACTGTACCCAACGCCTCGAAGCAGGCACGCAGCGAATCCAGTGGGCCTGTCCGGGTTGCAGAGCTGCGGAGCGGACCTGCGGCGAAGGCGTCCAGTGCTGCACTGACCGCCAGCAGGTGGCCGATGTAGTTGCCGCTGTCGACTGTCGACACATAACGCGGTTCCAGCGGCGCCAGCGAGCGCGTGTCGTACCAGTTCAGCAGATGGCCCTTGAAGCGCGGCAGGCGCTCCAGCGTAGCGAGGGTCTGGGAGATTCGATCGACGAGGTTGTCGAGACTGATCCAGCCAAGATCCCTGGCGGCGACACATGCCAGCAGATAGAGGCCGCAGTTGGTGGGGGAGGTTCGATGCGCGATCACGGCGACAGGAAGCTCCTGGAAGTTGTCCGTTGGCAGGAAGTGCTCCCGCGCCGTGACGAAGGTCTCGAAGAAGCGCCAGGTGCGCCGCGCGACGTCGCGGAGCTCGTGCAGGGCGCTGGGACTGACGACCTCAGCTGTCGTCGGACGGTCGAGAGGCCGGCTCAGGAATCGTGCAAGCAGTGGCGACAGCCACCACACGACCAGCATAGGTGCGGCGTGGATCAGCGACGGGGTGTTGAACCACACGACACAGGCGCTGGCGGTCAGGACCACCACGCTGGCACCCTTCATCGGCCAGACGAATCCTGTCAGCGAGCCGCTGCTGAGCTCCTTCACCTGCGCCGCAGTGACCCACTCGAGGCGGTACCTGTGCGTCAGGAGCTGGCGCGTCATCGCGCGACCGATCGCATCCAATGAGATCCATGCGTTCTGGGCGAGCAGGGCCAGGCTGACGACCGCGCGCCCGAGGTCTTCGATGAACTCGGTGGCAAGCTGTCGTGCATGGTTTCGACGGGAGCGGCTGTTCGGGCGGAACGCCATGCGTGCCAGCACGTTGACGAGCGCCGGCCACAGCCAGGGCATCAGCACGACGGCGTACCATACCAGCGGAATCGTCGCGTCGATCGACCAGGACGCTACGAGGACTGCCACCGATACCGGTGGGAGCAGGGAACGTCTGAGGTTATCGAGCATCTTCCAGCGTCCCAAGGCCGGCAGCGGGCCGCGGCGACCGCAGATCCACGGCAACAGTTGCCAGTCACCACGCGTCCAGCGGTGCGTGCGGGATGCGGCGACCTCGGAGTGCGAGGGAAACTCTTCGAAAAGGGATATGTCGTTGACGAGCGCGCAACGCACGAACAGGCCCTCCAGCAAGTCATGACTGAGCAGCGTGTTCTCCGGCACCCGTCCGGCCATCGCGCCCTCGAATGCGTGAACGTCGTACAGCCCCTTGCCGGTGAACAGTCCTTCGCCGAACACATCCTGGTAGAGATCCGACGCGGCAGCCTCGTAAGGGTCGATTCCGCTGCCGCCGGTCACGATTTCGCGATACAGCGATCGCTCTTCGCACGTGGGCAGCAGTGCAGTGATTCGCGGTTGCAGGACTCCGTAGCCGCTCACATTGCACCCACTCGCTGGATCCAGAACCGGACGGTTCAACGGATGCGCGGCGACACCCACCAGATCGCGGACCACCCCCAGCGGTGTCCGCGTGTCCGCATCCAACGTCAGCACATAGCGGATGCTGGACGGCGGCGTGGGCGTGTCGCCAGTGTTCGTTGTGAACGACGTCGGCCCGCTGCCGAGCAGCAGCCTGTTGAGCTCCATCAGCTTGCCGCGTTTGCGTTCCCAACCCATGAAGCAGCGCTCATGCGGGTTCCATTGCCTGCGGCGGTGAAACAGGTAGTACCGCGGCTCGTCCGCCGGCGGCGACGGATCTGCCGCGTTGAGCGCCGCAATCGCAGCGGTGGCTGCGTCCAGCAAGCCGGCGTCACCGTCCAGAGTGGCGGTCTCGGCATCGACGCCATCGGAGAGCAGCGCGAATCGCAGCTGCGCATCATGGTTGGCGATCGAATGGACATGCAGTGCCTGAACGTATCGCTCCACGTCCCGCATCTCGCGCAGCAGCACGGGCATGACGACCAGCGTCCCCAGTTCTGCGGGAAGCCCCGTTCCCAAAGACAGGCGCGGCAGGTACCGCGGCGGAAAGTGGCGCATCCAGATCCGGTTGATCAATCCGACGGCGACGGCGGATGCAGGCACAAGCGCAAGGGTGGCCAACAGCCAGGGTTGCAACGTCTGCCAATCGGCTGCAACGAGGCCGAGGTTGGTCGCCGACACGGCCAGCGCAAGCGCCGCGACGATGACGCCGCCAGGGTAGAGAATCGATGCATTGCGAACAAAGTAGCGCTTCAGGCGTTGCGTGGTGGTCGGGCGGAAACCTACGGCAGCTTCCAGTTCGGCGCGCCGCGCTCCGATCAGAAGATCGCCGATGTCGATGCGATCAGGGAGCCCATGTGGCGGCGGAGCCGCAAGCTGGCGCAACGTGATGTCCGCGATCATGAGTTCCGACCGAGCGTCACCGCGCGCCATTTCCTCGACGCAATGTCGGTACCGATCGCGTGTGCGCGAGTCGCACGATCGATAAGACTCGCAGGTTTGCAGTAGGGCTTCGACCGGCGAAACCCGGTCGAAGAATCTACGCCAGTCGAACGTCTCCGCAGTCCTCAGGCTCGTGAGTATCTTTCGAACCGAGTGATTGCTGCTGCTGCGCCGGATGTGCTCGCGCTGTATCACATCGTCGATCGTCATTTGTGACGGTCGCAGCTGCTCGGAAAGCTGGAGCAGCATTGGTTTCCCGTCCTCTCCGAGGAGTCGCAGTCTTTCTGACAACTGCACGACGAACGCGTCGCGGTGCGGG
>JBIITU010000064.1:0-11892 GCA_044340335.1 Steroidobacteraceae bacterium | reverse complement strand
ACAGATCATCGTTGAAGGTCCAGCCGAAGCGCGCGAATGCGCCGACGCGCTCGCTCGGGCCCACCGCATAGATGCCCTGCGCCTGGGTGTTGAAGTCGTCGGCAGGCAGCGCGGCGACCCTGAACGAGTTGTCTGCCGCGGCGCCGGCACCAATGCTGGTGACACCCGGCAGCCGGGTCAGCGAGCCGGCGGCGTTGTTGCCGAATCCGGCCGGCGTGCCGAAGAACGCGTTGTTGGCAAGACCCGGCAGCACGTACAGGCCGCGGGGCGAGGACGGTGGCGCGGTGACCGGCACGAGCGCGCGCAGCGTGATCGCGCGGTCTTCTGTCAGCAGCGGCTCGGTGTCGTTGTAGCTCAGCGACAGCAGCACGGAGGCTTTGTCTCCTTGTGTGCCCCAGTTCACGAAGCCGCTGACATTCTGGTTGTCACCACGATCGGTGATGCCGAAGCGGCCGCTGGCCTCGAAGCCCTCGACCGACTTCCTGGTGTGGATGTTGACCACGCCCGCGATCGCGTCGGCGCCATAGATCGCCGAGGCACCATCCTTCAGTACTTCGATGCGCTCGATGATGCCGAGCGGAATCGTGTTCAGATCGACGAAGTCGCGAAAGCCGCGGCCACCGACCGCGTTGACCCAGCGATGACCATCGACGAGCACGAGCGTGCGGTTGCCCGAACCCTCGGCCGAACCGAGGTAGCGCAGGTTGATCGACGACACGCCGAACGACGTGCCCTGCGTGCCGTTCGAGTTCAGGCTGACACCAACGCTCGGTAACGCCTGCAGCAGGTCGCCCGCAGAAGTCGGCGCCGCAGCTTCGATGTCGGCGGCGGTCAGCGTCGTCAGTGGACCCACCGAACTCGCGTCGGCGCGCTGGATGCGCGAGCCGGTGATGACGACCTCGGCGACTTCATCGGCAACGCCTTGCGCGGGGGCAGGCGCCTGCGCGAAGGCGAGCGTCGAGTACAGGCCCGAGGCCAGTGTCAGAGCAAGGCGCGTCGGCGCGCCGGAACGGCTGGGTATCAGTCGCATGGCAAGGAGTCCCCCTGAGGACAGTGCTGCAAAGTCCTCGCGAGGCTACCCGGAGCGGCGGGTAATGCAAGATGATGGGTTTTTGGCATCTGGGTATGCCAAGCAAGCATACCTGATCGTGTCGGCCGGGATGTGCCCGGCAGTCAGTCCAGATGGAGGTAGCGGAGTTCGCGCGTCTCGGTCTGCGTGACCGACTTGGGCTGTCCACCTTCCTGCACGGTCACGGCCGACACCTTGCGGATGAGCAGGTGGTGCGGCTTGAGGCTACCGGGCTCGGTGATGACATCGATCGTGCTGTCGATGCTGAGATTCGTCAATGCGCCATCCGGCACAGGCTTGTCGGCCGGCGCGAGGCGCTGGATCAGCGCCGTGATGATCTGCGCCATTTCGGCGGGATCGTAGCTCGTCGTCATGCGCAGTCGCACGCATTCGCGCGCCTTTGCGGCAGGCTCGACCGGACAGGGCAGCCGTTCGACGGCGGTGAACGTGGTGACCATGGCCGCGCTGGCATCGCCAAACATCGGCAACCGTTGCGGCTGCCGCAGTTCCAAGCTTTCGCCGAATTCGAGCGTGGCACCAGTCCACGCACCGATCGCCGCGTTCCAGATCTGGCGCGAGTACATCGCGACCGCCTCGGGACTCAGCGCCTGATCGAGGAAGGCGCGCATCTTTTCGCGCTGCGCCGGATCGGTGATGGACGGGCTGGAGTTGACGATGAACTGTTCGGCCCACGCGCGCAGCGCTTCATAACCTTCGATCCCCGTAAAATCGCCGTCCGGCGAGATCAGCAGGGTTGCTTCGAGCGCCGTCAGTGCCTCTAGCGATCGCGCATCGAGCGTCGGCAGTGATGCTGCGTCGCTGGCCGTCACGCCGAGCTGTGGATCGAGTGACTTGACGACGTACGAACCATCCGCCTGGCGCCGTGCATCGAGCAGATAGCTCGTCTTGGTGTCCGGCGCCAGGTTGCCGGGCTCCGCTGGCACACGCTCGCGCGTACGGGTCGATTCCACGCGCGCACGAAAGGAGTCGCCCCAGTCGAAGGTCAGCGCCACAGGCTCGGCCGCCTTGGCGACGTCGGGCGCGGCAAACGCTGGCGCCGTGGCCAGCGCTGCAACGCAGGCGAGCAGGCGCAGTGGCAGCATCAGGGCAGCAGCACCCGGTCGATGACGATCACATAGCCGTTCGCGATCCTGATCGCCTTGGCGGAGACGCGCGCCTCGTCGTTCAGACGCAGCTTGCCGCGCACCAGGCTCGGCTTGACCGCCGTTCCCGCCAGCGTCGTGATGCTGCGGCGGGTTTTCAGATCGTCGGATGAGTACGCCGCGCCGAGCGCATGCCCCTGCAGCAGCTTCTCCAGGTCGCCTTTGCGTTCCGGCGCGAGCAGCCCCTCGACAGTGCCGGCGGGCAACGCCGCAAACGCCTCGTTGGTGGGCGCGAGCACGGTGATCTCAGTCGCTGCGGCGAGTGCGCCACCGAGGCCGGACGCCTCGATGGCCGTGTTCAGCGTGCTCAGCTGCGGGTCGGCCGCAAGCGCCTGCGCCAGCGTCGTGTCGTTGGCTTGCGCAGCTGGGGTCGTCAAGGCCAGCGCTGTCACGAGGGCCAGCATCGAAGCGAATTTCATCGTCAGTCTCCTGATTGTCCCAGCGCATGCAGGCCGCTGAGTGAGAACACCGTGATTCGGGACGCGAGCCGGCGCACGGCCGCCGAGCTCGAGAATACGGGTGAGCCCGCGCGTTGCAGCGCGTCACCCATGAACATGAAGTAAACGCATTGCGAGTAAACGGCGCGCACGCCTTCGTCGATCGCGTCGTCGGTGGCAGCACGCCCCAGCACATCGACGACGAGCGCGCGCAATTCCTCGCGCTCGGCAACATGGATCGCCGGCCAGATTTCATCGAGCGCTGCGCTGGGCTTGACCACCTCGAGCGCCGCGAGTCGCGGCAGCTGCGAATGCTGCGAGACGAAGAACGTCAGGATCCGGAGCACCACCGACTCGAGCCGCCGCTCGAGGGCATCGTCGTGGGCCACGCGCGGCAGATCCGCCGTGAACGAACGGGCGCGCTCGAGTTCACGCAGCATGACCGCCTGGTACAGCCCGCGCTTGCCGCCGAAGTAGTAGTTGATCGCGTTCAGGTTCGTGCCGGCGGCCGCGACGATGTCGCGCACCGTCGCGGCCTCGTAGCCGCCGACGGCGAACAGCCGGGTGCCCGCATCGAGCAGACGCTCGCGCGCACCATCGGTTTCGGCGATCAGATTGGGTTGGGCGGACACGATGTAAACAATTGTATGAAACAACCGTTTACATTGCAAGTTGCAAGTATTGACTCACTGGAAAGTCAATACGACCTCTGGATAGGATATTTGCCTCTCTGGCAGCTCAAAATCCGCCGGAACCGGCTCTTGTCAACATGCTGACGAGACGCACGGTTCGCGTCACGGATTCAGGAACCGCCACAGATAAGCGCTCGCATCGAAGTCCGCGAGCGGCACGTCGCTGTTCGCACCTGGCGAGCGCACGCCGCCGGGCCAGGAATGCCCGCCGCCGTAGACGATGCCGCGAGCAGCGTCGTAGACATCGGGCGGATCGACGCGACACAGCGTGACCGGCGCGCTGGCCCGCGCGGGATCCGCGGGCGTCGCGTAGCGCAGGCAGCGCGTCGTCGCGGTCACGTTCTCGGTGACGGGCTGGTCGGTGACGTTGTTGCGCACCCGCCAGTCGCGCACCGTGTTCTCGACGCCGTAGTAGTCGGTATTCGACAGCCCATCGCCCGGCCCGCCCGCGTACGGATAGTTGCGATCATTGACGCCGTGGATCTGCAGCACCGGGATCGGCCGCGACGGATTGCAGGCGTAGTACTGCGTCCCCGCCGTATTGAACTGGCCCGACGCGCCGCCGACCGCAGCGATGCCGGCGATGCGATCGGCCATCGCGCAGGCGAGCCGGTGCGACATGATGCCGCCGTTCGAGAAGCCACTCGCATACACCCGAGCGGCGTCGACCGGATCGCGCGCCAGCAGGTCATCGAGCACCGCGCGCACATACGCGACGTCGTCGATATTCTGCGTCTGCGCGCTGCCGCAGCAGGCGCCGCCGTTGAAGGTCTGGATCACACCCGTACCCTCGAGGAAGGCGACGCGAAAGCCCTCGGCCTGCGCGCGCTCCACCAGCCGGGTCATCGCGGCCTGCAGTTGCGCCGAGCCGCCGCCGCCATGCATCGACAGCAGCAGCGGCCGCGGGCCCGTGGTCGCAGCTGGCGTGTACAAGGTGTAGCGACGCGTGCCCTGCCCCGCGACCGTCAGCGTGCGGGCCGTGAACGAGCCGCTCACCTGCACTGCGAGCGTCAGCGTGAAGGCCTGGTACTGCGCAGTGATGGTCGCATTGCCTTCGCTGACACCAGTGACGATGCCGTTGGCGTTGACCGCGACGCGCGCCGGCGCCGACGACGACCAGGTCACGGCTGCCGCATCGATGTAGCTCGGGAACGGCGCCCCGCCGACCTGCTGCACGAAGAACAGGTTGATGCTCTGCCCGGTGGCGATCGTGGTGCTGGCGCCGGGTTGCAGCGCCGCAGTCGTTGCCGGATTCACCGTGATCGAAAGGCCCGCGCTGGTGGTGCCGCCGGCGTTCTGCGCCGTCACAGTGTAGGTCGCGGTCGATGCCGGCGTCGTCGGCGTGCCGCTGATCTGGCCGCTTGAAGTACTCAGGCTCAGGCCGCCCGGCAGCGCCGGCGCGACGCTCCAGCCCGTCACCGTGCCGGTGACCGTCGGTGACAGCGGCGTGATGGCCGTGCCCACCGTGTAGGTCTGCGGCCCCGGATACGAAAGCCCGGTCGGCGCCGCGGGCGGCGCCGGCGGGGACGCGCCGCCACCACCACCGCCACAGGCACCCAGCGCGGCCAGGGACAGCAACAGTGCGGCGCGCACGAAGCGCAGCCGTGGGCGGACCCTATCTGGCGTGAACATGCTCGGACAACGCAGCCGCACCGCTGGCGTTGACCGGCGCAGCGCTCAATCGACGCCCTGGAACAACCCGATGTCGTAGACACCCGTGCCGGCGCGCAGCGGCTTGAGCTGGGCGTACTCCGGGCTCTCGTAGAACGCCCGGGCGGCGTCGACGCTAGCGAAGCGCGACACGATCACGGTGCGACCCGCATAGAGATCGCCCTCGACCTGCTGCGCCGCCGGCCCGCGCACCAGATAGCTGCCGCCGTACTGCGCGACGACCGCGGCGGCCTTGGCCGCGTACTCGCGGAATTCCGGCGTGATGTTCGTGAGCTTTGCGACGGTAACGATGTAGCCACTCATGGATCAGACCTTCAGGACGTGGGGAGATTCGGCGTGGATGCACTCGCTGCCATCGGCGGTGATCAGCGTCAGGTCTTCGAGATGACCCGAGCCGCCGATGCCTTCGTCGAACAGCGGGCAGTCCACGGAGATGATCATGCCGGGCTCGAGCGTCATGCCCATCGGCGCCGGCACGATGCCATCGGTGCGCCGCGGCCCGTCGGAGTGCTGCAGCCCGACGCTGTGCGGCGTGAAGCCGATCGTCGTCGAGTAACCGCCTTTCTTCAGTGCTTCGACGCCGAGGCGGCGGATGTCGGCATCGGTGAGGCCGGGCTTCAACTGCTCGCGGATCGCATTCCACGCGAAGCTCATCGCTTCGGTTGCCCGCTGCATGCCGCGCGATGGCTCGCCGATCACGACCGTGCGGCCGTAGTCGCCGTGGTACTGCTGGAAGTGCGACACGCAGTCGATCAGCATGCTCTGCCCGGCACGCAGCGTGGCGTCGAAGGTCGGCACGGAACTCTTGTCGATGACCATGAACACGCCGCTCATGCCGCGCTGCGCGGCTTCGCTGAAGTAGCGCGTGCGGAACTCGCGGACCGTCGCGCCGTCGCGCAGCGTCGCGATCGCGGCATGCGCCGAGTCGAGGTTGCGCCGCGAGGCCTCGCGCATCATCCGGATCTCGAGCGGCGACTTCACCATGCGGATGAAGGCGACGTCTTCCTGCGCCGGCTGCGTGCTCGCCGCCAGGCCCATCGCGCCGATCATGCGCGCGGCGAGATCTTCATCGACGCCGAGACGACCCGCTTCGAGTCCGGTTTCGCGGATCGCGGCGCGCAGCGCATCCATGAAGCTCTTCTGCATGCGGGCCGCGTGCGGCTCGAGATCGGCAAGTCGCCGGCGCTCCTTGTCGGAGATCGCGGTCGGGTCCACCTGGTTGAACACGCGCAGCGCGCCATCCGGCGCATACAGCAGATGATCGACGAAGCTGCGCGGACCGCCATCGGAGTAGATGTAGTAGTAGCTGAACTGCGGGATCACGAGCACAGGGCGGCGCTTCGGATCGCGCGGCAGCACCACCGCGCACGAGGGCGCGTGACCCATCCGGTCGGTCAGCGGCCAGAAGTTCGCGGCCTGGTAGACGTTCTGCGCGCGGATCAGCACGACGCCGTCGAGCCCGCGTTGCTCCATGACCTGCCGCGCACGCGGGTAGTTCAGCAGCGGCTCGCTGCGCATCGCCGTCGCGAGTGCATCCCATGCAGGGTCAGGCATCGTTCCGCCCCCAGTGCTGGCCACGGTTGCAACGGCGGCTTCGCCCGGCAACAGCGCCGCCAGCCCGAGCGACCCGGCTTCGAGAAAGGTTCGGCGCTCCATGGCGGTGGACTCCTGCGGCCTGACGCGAGCCATTATGGCAGGATCGCACCAGTCGACCCCGTTCCTGACAGCTTCGACCGGAGAGTGCACGATGACCTCGATTCCCCATGTCGCGAAGCTTGCACGCCTGCTGCTGTGCTGCCTTGCGCCACTCGCCGCCGCCGGGGTCGCCGCCGCTGCCGATGGCGATGCCCGCGCCGCCGTCGATGAGGGCGCTGCGCTGATCGCCGAGTTCGGCCTGCGCGAGGGCGACACGCCCGTCGCGCAGTTGCCGGGCTGGAAGCCGCCACGCGTCATCGTCGTGGACAGCGGCATTGCAGGTCTGTTCGAGGCACTCGACGGCTCTGCTCCCGGCGTGCGCTTCGTCGCGGCGCGCACACCGGCGGAGATCGCCACCGCAGTCGCCGCCGGTGCCGAAGTCGTGATCGGCCGTACGCCGGTGATCTGCGATCCACGCGTGCTCGGTGCCGGTCCTTCGCTGCGCTGGGTGCAGACGGTGTACGCCGGCGTGGATCGATGCGTGCCGTCCGCCGAGCGCTTCCAGCAGGGCCTGCTGCTGACCAACATGCGCGCGATCGGCTCTTCGGTCATCGCCGAGCATGCACTCGGCCTGACGTTCGCACTGGCGCGCGGCCTGCAGGTGGCGATCCCGAACCAGACGCGCGCGCACTGGGACGAGTCGCTCGGCGGCGCCTCGCTGATCGCGCTGCGCGGCAAGACGCTGCTGGTCGTGGGCCTCGGCGGCATCGGCACGGAAGTCGCACAGCGTGCGCACGCGCTCGGCATGCGCGTGATCGCGACGCGGGCCTCGGATCGTCCGGCGCCCGACTACGTCGCGCGCGTCGGCAAGCCGGAAGACCTGCCGGCACTGCTCGCCGAGGCCGATGTCGTCGTCAACGCGCTGCCGCTGACGCCTGCCACGCGCAACCTGTTCGACGCGCGGCTGTTCGGCGCGATGAAGCGCTCGGCGCTGTTCATCAATGTGGGTCGCGGCGGCACGGTCGTCACGGCCGACCTCGTCGCCGCGCTGGAGAGTCGCACGATCGGCGGTGCCGGCCTCGATGTCACGGAACCGGAACCGCTGCCGCGCGAGCATCCGCTGTGGCGCGCGCCGAACCTGATCATCACGCCGCACATGGCCGGCGGATCCGATCTCGGCGTGGAGGCGCAACTGCGCGTGCTGCGCACCAACATCCAGCGCTACGTGAACGGCGGCAAGCTGCTGTCGGTCGTCGACATGCAGCGCGCGTACTGAAGCCACGCACTTCGAGAGGTTCGCACCATGAACGCCCTGCCGATCACACTCGCCACCGCTGGCGCACTTGGACTCCTCTATCTGACCCTGACCGTCCGCGTCGTACGCGGCCGCTGGAAGCACCGCGTCAGCCTCGGCGACGGCGGCAACGCCGCGATGCAGCGCCTGATCCGCGCACATGCGAACTTCGGTGAGTACGTGCCGATGCTGCTGATCCTGATGGCGCTGCTGGAGGCTTCAGGCGCGTCGCGCAGCGTGCTCGCCGGAGCCGGCATCGCGCTCGTGGTCGGACGCATCGCGCATGCGATCGGCATCGAGACGCCCAAGGCGCCAAACCCCTATCGCTTCGTCGGCGGGTTGGTCACGTTCGGGTTGCTGCTGCTGGGGAGCCTGTGGGCGCTGTGGCGCGCGCTTGGCGCCAGCGGCTGAGCAGCCGCTTCTCCGTCTCGAGCACGAGCAGCAGCGCCACGCCCACCGCGACGATCGCGACCCCATCGAGCAACGACACTGCCGCCGTGCTGAACACGCGCTGCAGCGGCGGCCAGTAGGTCAGTGCAAACTGCGCCACGGTCACTGCAGTCACGCCGATCAGCACCGCGCGGGTGCCCAGCAAGCCGCGCAGCGTCAGCGAACTGCCATGCAGGTAGCGCACGCTGAACAGGTAGAACACTTCCATGACGACGATGGTGTTGACCGCCATCGTCCGCGCCGTCTCGATCGGCAGACCGCGCGACTCGGCCCAGAAGAACATGCCGAACACGCCGGTCACCACGAGCAGCGAAACCAGCACCACCCGCCAGATCAGGTAGGGCGTCAGCAGGGGTTCACCAGGCGACCGGGGCGGCTTGCGCATCGTACCGGGTTCGGTCGGTTCGAAGGCCAGCGTCAGGCCGAGCGCGACGGCCGTGATCATGTTGATCCACAGGATCTGCAGCGGCGTGATCGGCAGGGCAAGCCCGAAGGCGATCGCCGCGATGATCGCGAGCGCCTCGCCGCCGTTCGTCGGCAGGGTCCAGCCGATCACCTTGACGATGTTGTCGTAGACCGTGCGCCCCTCGCGTACCGCGGCCACGATGGATGCGAAGTTGTCGTCGGCGAGCACCATCTCCGCTGCTTCCTTGGCGGCCTCGGTGCCCTTGTCACCCATTGCGACTCCGACATCGGCCCGCTTCAGCGCCGGCGCATCGTTGACGCCATCGCCCGTCATCGCGACCACCGCGCCGTCGGACTGCAGCGCCTCGACCAGCCGCAGCTTGTGCTCGGGCGTCGTCCGCGCGAATACGGTCACTTCGCGCGCGAGTGTGCGCAGCGCCTGCGCATCGAGCCCGTCGAGCGACGCACCTTCCGCAACGCGCGGCGAGTCGCCGAGGCCGAGCTGGCGTGCAATGGCCTGCGCCGTGCGCGCATGGTCGCCCGTGATCATCACGACGCGGATGCCCGCCGCCGCGCAGTCGCGCACGGCTTCGATGGCCTCGGCGCGCGGCGGATCGATCATGCCGGTGAGCCCGAGGAAGGTGGCGCCGGATTGAACGTCCTCGAAAGCCAGTGACGTCCTGCCCGCCGGCATGGAGCGCGTCGCGAAAGCCAGCACCCGCTGCCCCTGGGTCGCAAGCTGTTCGATCTGGTCGAGCCAGAATGCCCGCGCCAATGGCGCGGTGCCCAAACCGACGCGCTGGTCGGCGCACATCTGCAGCACCTGCTCCGGCGCGCCCTTGATCAGCACGAACGCCTCGCCCGTGTGATCGTGGTGCAGTGTCGCCATGAAGCGGTAGGCCGCATCGAACGGGATTGCATCGTCGCGTGGCAACTCGCGCCGCAACCTGCCGGCCTCGTGGCCAGCCTTGACCCCGAACGAAACCAGCGCGCCTTCCATCGGATCGCCGTCTATCGTCCAGACACCATTCGTGTCGCGCAGCTCAGCGTCGTTGCAGAGCACCGCCGCACGGGCCAGGGCATCGAGCGCCGGTCGCTCCCGCGGTTCGATCTCGACCGCGCCGCGCAGGAACCGACCCACGGGCTCGTAGCCCGTGCCAGTGACCGTGCACACGTCATCGGCCGTGACGATGCCGGCAACCATCATTTCATTGCGGGTCAGCGTGCCGGTCTTGTCGGAGCAGATCACCGACACCGACCCCAGGGTTTCGACAGCCGGCAGACGCCGCACGATGGCGTTGCGCCGCGCCATGCGCGACACGCCGATTGCCAGCGTGATCGTCAGGATCGCCGGCAAGCCTTCGGGAATCGCCGCCACGGCCAGACCCACGACCACCATGAACGCTTCGTTGACCGGATAGCCATGCCGCAGGTGGGCCCAGGCGAACACCAGCACGCAGACGGCGACGATGACCAGCGTCAGCGCGCGCGCGAAGCGGTCCATCTGGCGCGTCAGCGGAGTCTCGAGCCGGCCGACTTCCTCGAGCAGCGCGCTGATCCGCCCAAGCTCAGTTGCCGAGCCAGTGCCGACCGCGACGCCGGTGCCCTGGCCGCCCGTCACGAGCGTGCCCGAGTACGCCATCGATTGCCGGTCGCCCAGCGGCGCATCGGCTGCAACCGGATCGACGTGCTTCTCGACCGCAACCGACTCGCCGGTCAGCGCAGCTTCCGCGATGCGCAGGCTGCGCTGCCGCAGCAGCCGCAGGTCGGCGGGGACGCGATCGCCCGCCTCGAGCACGACGATGTCGCCCGGCACGATGTCTTCGGCTGCGATCGTCAGCCGGTGTCCGTCCCTGATCACGGTCGCACGCGGGTCGATCATCGCGCGGATGGCGTCCAGCGCCTGTTCGGCGCGCCCTTCCTGCACGAAGCCGATCGCGGCATTGATGACGACCACCGCCAGAATCACGATCGCATCGACTGGGTGCCCGAGCAGCAGCGCGATCAGTGCAGCGGCCAGCAACACATAGATGAACAGGTTGCGAAACTGTTGCAGCAGCCGCACCCATGAACTGCGGCGCGCGGCCTCGGGCAGCCGATTGGCGCCGCAGGATTCGCGCCGCAGGGCGGCCTCGGCCGAAGACAGGCCCTGGGCGTCGCTGTCCAGCGCCGCGAGGGCATCAGTGGCGGCACTGGCGTGCCAGTCGGTGCGCGCCACGCCGTAGGTTCCGGGTCTGTGATCCATGGCCATCGATACTAGGGACAAGGTCGGTGACTGCGTAAGCGTGACTTGCCCGTACGGTCTGCACACTAGGTAATCGCCTCAGTCGCGGCGGCGGGATGGACTCGCGACAATGCCCGGCACATGTTGCAGGCTTTGCTCACCGTCAACGTCGGCAGCTCGAGCGTCAAGCTCGGCGCCTTCGATGTTGCAGCAGGTCAGCCCGCGCTGCTGCGGCGAGCCACGTTCGAGTTCGACCTGCGCAGCGGCTCGCTGGGCGATCTCGCCATGCGCGCGAGCGCGGCCGCCACGCAACTGCAGCGCGAGGCGGGCATCGCCCAGTGGCAATTCGTGGCGCACCGGATCGTCCACGGTGGCGCGCTGCGCGGGGAAGTGCATCGCTACGACGCCGTGACGCGCGCGGCGCTCGAAGCAGCGTGTGACGCGGCGCCGCTGCACAACCCGCCCGCGCTGGCCGTGCTCGAGGCGCTGGCGGCGCCGCCAATGGCGGCGCGCGACCAGCTGCTCGTGCTGGACTCGGGCTTCTTCGACGCGCTGCCCGCAGTGGCCCAATGCGTTGCGCTGCCGCGGGATGTCGTCGACAGCCTGGACCTGCGGCGGCGCGGCTATCACGGCCTCGCGCACCGCGCACTGTGGCGCAGCGCCCGGCAACGCCTCGGCAGCGCATCGGCCGCGCGCGTGCTGACGCTGCAGCTGGGGGCGGGCGCATCGATCGCGGCGATCCGCGATGGCGTCCCCGCCGAAGTATCGATGGGCTATTCCCCGCTCGAAGGCCTGATCATGAATACCCGCAGCGGCGATCTCGATCCGGCGATCGTGCTGCGGCTGCTGGCG
>JBIITU010000462.1:0-2604 GCA_044340335.1 Steroidobacteraceae bacterium | reverse complement strand
CGCTGGCTGATTCGCGGCTGGTGCGCCTGCTCGGCGCGCCGCCGCTGCAGCGCCCTGGCGTGACGCCGCCGGAGCGTCCCGGCGAGGTGGTCGGCTATGTCTGTGCCGGCACGGACGGCGACGATGGCGCCGCGTTGACCGACTACGACCTGATCGGCTCCGCGCAGACCGACACGGGACTGTTCGCGCTGCGTGCGGCGCCGCCGTTCCAGTTCCTGTGCGTGCCACCGTTGAGCCGCGAGCAGGACGTGGGCATCAGCACGCTGCTGGTGGCGGGTCGTTTCTGCCGCGAGCGCCACGCCATGCTGGTCATCGATCCGCCGCAGGACTGGCACGATGCGCAGGCCGCGCTCGATGGCCTGCGCGCCTGGCCCTATCGCGCGGACAATGCGCTGATGTACTTCCCGCGCCTGGTGGCACCCGATCGCCTGCGCGGCCGCAGCGAGACCTTTGCGCCCTGCGGCGCCGTCGCCGGCATGCTGGCGCGCGCCGATGCCGCGGGTGCGCCCTGGAGTCCGGTCGCGCAGGACGAGGTGCTGCTGCGGCCCGGGTTCAAGCTCGCCTGCAGCATCGACCTCGCGGCGCGGCTGCGGCTCGCGCAGCACGGCGTCAATGTGCTGTCGGCCGCGCGGTTGCCGCAGTTGGCCGCGACGACGCCGCGCACGCTCGCGGCCGGCAACGCCGGGGCGACCGACTGGCGTTATCTCGGGCCACGCCGGCTCGCGCTGCATGTCGCGCAGTCGATCGCGCACGGCACCCGCTGGATGCAGTTCGAGCAGAACGGGCCGGCGATGTGGCGTCGCGCGGCGGCACAGGTCGACGCCTTTCTGGCTGGCCTGGACGCCGAGGGTGCGTTTCCGGCCTCGGCACCGGGTGAGGGCTGGTTCGTGATCTGCGATGAGCGGCTGAACGAACCGCGGCATCCGGGTGCCCACCTGCTGTTCGGCTACTGCGGCTCGCGCGAGGGTGAGATGCACTCGTTCCTGGTCACGCACCACGCCGGCGCGACCACCGCTCGCGCCGTGCAGGCGAACCGCTACACGACGGCTGCGCGCCGCGTGACCGAGGAAATCGAGACGGGACTGCTGCGGGGCATAGGCCCGGCCTGACGCGCCGCCGGGGGCGCAGCTGCAGCGGTGGCGACTACTGCTGCGGGCGCGGCGACACGTACATCGTGATCACGGCCCGCACGACTTCGACGCCAGCGTGATCCACGACCGTGACCGGCACGCCGACGTTCTGCGCCCCGGACCATTCGTTGCGATCGAGGCGGGCAGTGGCGGTGACGTCGCTGCGGGCGGGCTGCAGGTATTCGATGGTCATGCCGCGCGGAATCCAGCGCATCGAGGGCGGCAGGCTGACTTCGGTGACCATCCCGGCCGCGAGTTCGCACAGGTTGGCCATCGCGATGGCGTGCACCGAACCAATGTGGTTTTCGACCGCGCGCCGCTTGCGCAGCTGCACGCGACACAGCGCCGGACCGAGCTCGACGAAGCGCGGCGCGATGGACTTGAAATACGGCGCTGCGCGAGCCACGCCGCGCGCGAACAGCCAGCGGCCCAGCGTCGATTTCGACAGCTTCTGCCAGCGGCGCAGCACCGGGCTGGTGGGCGCCGTCTTGGTGATGGTCAGCCAGTCGAGCTGCTGACGCTCGGCAATCAGATCGCTGATGTGGAGCTCCGGTGATGCTTCGGGGAAGCCCCGAGGCGCCGCGCACTTTAGTGCACTGCAGCGCCGCATTCAACCGGTGGCGCACGTACGCGCATCGCAATAGGCTGTCACGCAGATGCCGCGACCACACATCGAATTCGTCCATGCTCAGCAGCTCCCCTGGGGTGCCACGCCGTTCGTCGACGCACCCTGGTGCGACCTGCCCTGCAAGCTGCTGAGCCGCGACCCCGTGAGCGGCGCCTGCTCGCTGCTGTTGCGGCTGCCGCCGGGGTTTTGCGCCACCGCGACTCCGGAGCGCCGCGCGCTCGAGTTGTACGTGCTCGAGGGTGCCGCGACGCTCGACGCCCGGCCACTGCCGCTCGACGGCTACGCGGACTGTGGCGCCGGGGCGTTCGCTGCGCCGCTGCAGTCGACGGCTGGCGCGGTGCTGCTGGCCTTCGCGGGCGCCGTGGAGGCTGCGGCGGGGACCGCTGCCGTGACTGTCATCGACACCCACAACACGCCGTGGACGCGGCACGACATAGACCCGGCAGTGCAGTTCCTGAACCTGTCGCACAAGGTGCTGCGTCACGACCCGCTGCGTGGCGACAAGACGCTGCTGCTGTCGACCGGCGCGCAGACCCATCCGCGCGACTGGCGCGAGGCGCAGTTGCTGCACGACTGCGCCGAAGAGATGTACCTGCTCGGCGGCGACATCGTCGGCGAGCGTGGCACGATGTACGAGGGCGCCTATTTCTGGCGACCGCCCGGTCGCTGGCATGGCCCGTTCGGCTCACGGCGCGGCAGTCTGTCGCTGATACGCTTCGCCGAGGGCCACCACCGCAACGTCTGGTCTGACCATGCGTTGCCGTTCACGCTGACGCCCGCGCACGCGCCCGAGTTGCCGCCTGACCTGGCCGCGGTGGCGGGCGCAGCCTGGGCTCCTGCGCGATA
>JBIITU010000062.1:0-11932 GCA_044340335.1 Steroidobacteraceae bacterium | reverse complement strand
AAGACTCGCCGCGGACGAATTCCGCGTGCTGCAGCAGAACATCGACGCGGGCCGCGTCGACCTGTTTCGCCTGGCCTGGATCGGCGATTACAACGACGCCTACACCTTCCTGCAGTATTTCCGCAGCGACTTCGGCATCAACACGGCGCGCTATCGCAGCACCGAGTACGACGCGCTGCTCGATGCGGCTGCCGCCGCAGCGGATCCGGCCACGCGTCGCGCGAAGCTCGAGGCCGCGGAACGCGTGCTGCTCGCGGATCACCCCATCCTGCCGCTGTACTTCTACGTGACCAAGCACCTGGTCAACCCACGCGTGGTGGGCTGGTACGACAACGCGATGAACGTCACATACAGCGCGCAGCTCGCCCTGCAGCCGCAGCGCTGATCTGCTCGGGCTCGCCGCTGTGCGGTGGCGAGACGCGCACCCAGCGTCCCAGCATGGCCGCGAGGTCTTCGAGCCGCACGGGTTTGGCGAGAAAGCCGTCCATCCCCGACGCCATGGCCCGACGCCGGTCGTCCTCGAAGGCGTTGGCGGTCAGGGCGACGATGGGCAGCGGCGCGCCGTTGCGCGCCAACACACCGCGCCGCCGCAGTTCGACGGTGGCGGCATGTCCGTCCATGACCGGCATCTGCAGGTCCATCAGCACGAGATCGTAGTGCCGGTCGCGCGCTCTCTCGAGCGCGAGCCCGCCATGTTCGGCAACATCGAAATCGAGGCCCATCAGCTGCAGCATCTCGCCGCAGACCAGGCGATTGATTTCATTGTCTTCGACCATCAGCACGCGCGGGCGATCCGTGCCGGCCGGCGCTTCTGCCTGCAGCAGCGTGTCGGTGGCGACGGGAGTCAGCGTGCTGCCGGCCTGCACGACATGCATGGGAACTTCTACCCAGAACGTGGAGCCGGCGCCGACGAAGCTGTTTACGCCGATGCGCCCGCCCATCAGCTCGGTCAGCCGCTTGCAGATGGCAAGACCCAGTCCGGCGCCGCCGACGCGGCGTGTATAGGAATCGTCGACCTGGGTAAACGGCTCGAACACGCGCTCGAGCGCGTCGGCGGCGATGCCGACGCCGGTGTCGCGCACCGAAAAGCGGAACGTCGCGTCCGCTGTCGCTTCGAGGCTGGAGGCCGCCACAGGCGTCACTTCGACGGTCACCTTCCCTTGCGGCGTGAACTTCAACGCGTTGCTGACGAAGTTGGTCAGGATCTGGCGCAGCCGCAACCGGTCACCGCGCAGCGTCAGGTCGGGGCCTGCGGCGTTGTGCAGCTCCAGCACCGGACCCGCGTCGAGCGGCCGCGTCGCGTACAAGCCGGTGACGTCTTCGAGCAGTTCCTGCAGCCGGAACTCCACCGGCATCAGCTGCAGCTGGTCGGCTTCGATCCTGGAGAAGTCGAGGATGTCGTTCAGGATGTCGCGCAGGCTTTCGCCGGAGTGGCGGATCAGCTGCAGCTGGCGGCGGTGCCGCGCATCGAGTGGCGCATGGTCGAGCAATTCGGTCAGACCCAGCATGCCGTTCAGCGGCGTGCGCAGTTCATGGCTCATGGTCGCCAGGAAGCGCGACTTGGCCTGACTCGCGCGCTCGGCACGCTGTTGCGCGGCGCGCGTTCCCGCCACGGCGGTCTCCAGTTCGATGTCGGCGCGCATCTGCTGGCGCAGGGCTGCGCAAGACTGCCAGCCCGTCCAGCCGAGCGCGACGATTGCTGCGCACAGCACATAACCGATGACGATCTCGATCGGATCATCGCGTTGCATCAGCGCGAGGGCAGTTGGGCCGAGGGCGGTCAACAGGAAGCCGGCGAGCGACGGGAAATGTGCCGCCAGGGAGCTCACTGCAACGGACGACACGGCCAGCAACGTGAGGCAGAGAATGGTCAGCTCCGCGCCGGAGCTGCCCGCGAGCAGCGGCATCGCGCCGAACGACCAGGATGCCGCGGCGCCCACGGCGGCCACCAGGAACCAGGCCATCCAGGTGGACGTCGCCTCGACCTCGGGACGCCTGTGACGGTAGGCCAGCAGCAGCGCAACGCGTGTTGCACCCACGATCTGGATCGCCAGAAACCAGTCGACCAGCGCAGCCTGGGAAAAGAACGGCGCCAGCAACCAGTAGAACAGCGCTGACACCGCGAGCGTGAACACCAGCGACAACGGCAGACGCGCATAGACGTGCGTCAGCGTAGCGTGGGCGACACGCTGGTCGAGGCTGGGTTCGATGACCGGTTGGGCGGCAGGCGGATTCGTCACCGCCGTAGGCTAGTGATTCCGCGCCCGCAAGCTTGTGTCGGCGGTCACGACTGCCGCATGGCGCTTATGTCGTCGCGACGCAGGTCTCGGCGGCGGCAAAGACCTGCCGCCTGACTCAGCCGGGCGCCCAGGCCTTGTATGGCAGGTTCAGGTCACGGGCCACGGCCTCGTAGGCGATCGCACCGGCGTGCACGTTGACGCCGCGCAGGAAGCCCGGATCGCGCGCCAGCGCCTTCGACGTGCCGAGATCCGCGAGCGCGCGCACGTACGGCAGCGTTGCGTTGGTCAGCGCGAACGTCGAGGTGCGCGGCACGGCGCCGGGCATGTTCGTCACGCAGTAATGGATGACGTCATCGACGACATAGGTCGGGTCTGCGTGCGTGGTCGGACGGCTGGTCTCGAAGCAGCCGCCCTGGTCGATCGAGATGTCGACGACGACCGCACCGGCTTTCATGCTGGCGATCATCTCGCGCGTGACGAGCTTGGGCGCGGCGGCGCCGTGGATCAGCACGGCACCGATCACGAGATCGGCCTCGGCGACCAGCTTCTCGATCGCATCGGTGGTCGAGTAGACCGTGGTCAGCGTGTTGCTGAAGATGTGCTCGAGTTCGCGCAGCCGCGGCACCGAGCGATCGACCACCGTGACGTCGGCGCGCAGTCCCACCGCCATCTCGGCCGCATGCGTGCCCGACACACCACCACCCAGGATCACGACCTTCGCGGGTGGCACGCCCGGCACGCCGCCGAGCAGCACGCCGAAGCCGCCATTGGCCTTCTGCAGGCAGAACGCGCCGACCTGGATCGACATGCGACCCGCGACTTCGCTCATCGGCGTCAGCAGCGGCAGGCTGCCGTTCGGCGATTCGACGGTCTCATAGGCGATCGCCGTGGCGCCGGACTTCACGAGCGCCTCGGCCTGCGCGCGGTCGGCGGCGAGATGCAGATAGGTGAACAGCGTCTGGTGCGGCTGCAGCAGCGCGCACTCGGGCAGCTGCGGTTCCTTGACCTTGACGATCAGCTCGGCGTTCGCGAATACCTCGGCGGCGGTCGCGGCGATCTGCGCGCCGGCCTTCCGATAGTGCTCGTCGGTGAAGCCGATGCCGACGCCGGCATCACGTTCGACCATCACGGCGTGCCCCGCCTTCACGAGTTCGCGCACGCCCTGCGGCACGAGACCGACGCGGTATTCGTGGACCTTGATCTCTTTCGGTACGCCGATACGCATGGAGCAGCTCCGCCGCCGTGGTTGAAGCAGTCATCGTAGAGGCGGGCGGCAGACGGATTCTGGCGTTGTCGGCGTCTTCACCTGCACAAAACCGCAGATTCCTGCGTGAAACTGGAAGCAGACGCCAGAATCTGCGAGGCTGATCGCATGGACCGCATCGATCGCCAGATCCTCGACGTGCTGCAGCGCGACGCCCGCATCAGCAACACGGCGCTTGCCGAGCGTGTGGGCCTGTCTGAATCGGCCTGTCTGCGCCGCGTCCGCGCGCTCGAACAGAGCGGCGTCATCCACGCCTATGCGGCCGTCGTCGATCAGCGCAAGGCCGGGCTGCCCGTCAACGTCTGGGTCACGGTCACGCTCGACACGCAGCGACAGAAAGGGCTCGAGGCCTTCGAGCAGGCCGTGGGCCGCATCCCGGAAGTGATGGAGTGCTACCTGATGAGCGGCCAGTCCGATTACATGCTGCGGGTCGTGGTGGCAGATCTCGATGATTTCGAGCGCCTGCACAGCCAGCACCTGACTCGCCTGCCGAACGTGTCGCGCATACAGTCGAGTTTCGCGGTGCGCACGGTAGTGCGCGGCGCGGTGTTGCCGATCCGGCGCGAACCTGCGGGAGGCTGACGTGCGAACAGCGGTCTTTGCGTTGTCATTCATGCTGCTGGGCGCGGTGGCCTGGGCCGCGAGTCCGGGCGAGCTGCGTGCGCGGCTGCAGACGGTCCAGGACGACCTGCGCGCAATCGAGAGCGCGCAGATGATGTACGGCGGGCGCTTTCCGCCCGCGTTGATAACCGACATCAGTCGCCATGTCGCGCTGCCGGCGCAGTTCGAGGAATGGCGCGGCGCCGCGAAGCTCGCGTCAGCCCGGCTCGACGCCGGCCAGCTGCGCGAGTCGGCCGCCGTGCTCGAGCCGCTGGCCGCGACGACCGGTGCAGCGCGGGCGCGCGCCGAGGACATCGTCCAGTACTGGGTGCTGCGCGTCGTGTACGACCGGCGCATCGCGCAGTGGGATCGCTTCATCGCGACGAACCGCGTCGACCCGCCACAGGCTGCGCAGATCACTGCGGCGCGGCAGCGTCTCGACGAAGTGATGGCGGGCCACGACTTCCGCCTCGCAGGCCGCACGCTGCTGCCGGAACTCGAGAGCCTGCTGGTGGCGGGCTTCAACGCCGGCAGCAATCTGGCGTTGCGCGTCGAGCGCGACGACCGGCTGGCCGAGCAGCGTCTTGCACCCTGCCCGCCGCCCCCGGCTGGCATCGAGACCAGCGCTACCGCAAATCCGAAGCTCGACCTAGCCCGCTCGCAGCCCAACGACAGCTACTTTCCGCAGCGCGCTCGCCGTGAAGAGCGCAACGGCCGGGTGGGCGTCGAGACAGAGGTCGATGCGAGCGGCTGCGCGACGCGCGCCATCGTGCTGGTGTCGAGCGGCGAACCGGACATCGATCGCGCGGCGCTGAACTGGGCGCTGCAGGGCGGCGCCTTCCGGCCTGCACAGGGCGCTGACGGCCCGATCGCCGGGCGGGTCCGCTTCTGGGTCAAGTTCGAGTTGCTGAACCCCTGAGCCGCGCCGCCGCGCCCACGAAAGAAAAAGCCCGCCATGTCGGGGGACAGGGCGGGCTTCGGGGGGGCGAGTCGGGGGGAACTCGCATCTGGTCAGACGCACCGGCGCGGTGGAAGTTCCGCGCCGGCGTCGCGGTCGCTCAGTTCCGGTCCTGCGCGTCGTGCTTCTGGCGATAGATCCGGCGGCTCTGGCGATCCTGCGCCTTCTCGATCCGCAGGCGCTCGGCGGCTGTGACATCGCCATCGGCCTTCGCGCCCCGCTCGAGGCGATTCACGTGCCGCTGGCCCTTGACGAGGCGCTTCGGCTCGCGCGCCGTCAGTTCGCCCGAGGCTACGCCCTGGCGGATGCGCTGGGCCTGGTTGTCCTGACGCTGGTCGGCACGCGGCGTGGCGTCCGCAGTCGCGACGGGGCTGAGGGTGGCACCGGCGATCAGCAGTGCGGCGGTGAGGGTGGCGAGAGGCTTGAACATGGCGTGTGCTCCTGGCTGTCGGGGGTTGTGTGTCCCGTTGCAGAGCAGAACGCGGCGCGCGGGCCGCGGTTGACGCGGGCCGGTCGAGCGGACCCGGGGAGGCGGGTCAGCACAAGTCTATTAAGCCACCAATGCGACAATAATCCAAAATAAGACTATTTAAAGATCGGATTACGGACTAATTCGGACATGCCCCATCGCGGGCCGGAACACGACCTTGCGCGCCGGGCCACGCTCGACCAGCGCCTGCACGACATCGACACGCGATTCCAGCGCATGCGCGCGGACGAACTCGAGCAGCAGTTCACCGGGGCCGGCGAGTTCGTTGTCGGCACCACAATGCAGCACGACGCGTGCTTGCCAGTGACGCGCGGCCGGGCAGGCGGCGCGGAAGGCCGTGCAGCAGCGCTCGAGCAACAGCAGGTCGCTGGCGAGGAACTCGTCGGTCAGTTCGTGGGCGCTGCGGTCCGAGCGCGACGGCACGACCCGCAGGTGCAGCATCGAGCCAGCCTCTTCGACGGCGTCGTACAGGCAGACCACGAGCGAGCCCTGCACGGTCGCGCACAGCAGATCGTCGCGCTCGGTCACCGAGAAGGTGTCCAGCGGCACGTCGATCTGTTGTGGTGTGGGCAGGGCAGGCTCAGCCATGCGGGTGATGTTGAGGCCTCGAGGCGCAGTACACTTTGATGCTCATCACGAACGGGAGTCGAGACTCATGAGTGCGACGCGTAATCGTCAGGTGCTGCTCGCAAGTCGCCCGCGCGGCTGGCCCGAGGAGGGCAACTTCCGACTCGTGGAGTCACCTGTGCCCGCAGTTGGCGACAACCAGTTGTTGCTGCGCGCCCACTGGCTTTCACTCGACCCCTACATGCGCGGCCGCATGAACGACGCCCGCTCCTACGTCAAACCGGTGGAAATCGGTGCGGTCATGTGCGGCGAATGCATCGCCGAGGTGGTCGAATCGAAGCATCCGAAGTTCACGATCGGCGACTGGGTGCACGGCGACCTGGGTTGGCAGGAATATGCGCTCAGCGACGGCAGCGCGCTGCGCAAGCTCGATCCGCGCGTGCCGCTGACGGCCCAGCTCAGCCTGCTCGGCATGCCGGGGCTCACGGCCTACTTCGGCCTGCTCGACATCGGTCAGCCCAAGCCTGGCGAAACGGTGGTGGTGTCGGCGGCGGCGGGCGCGGTCGGCGGCGTGGTCGGCCAGCTGGCGAAGATCCACGGCGCGCGCGCGATCGGCATCGCGGGCGGCGCGGCGAAGTGCCGCTATGTCGTCGATGAACTGGGCTTCGACGCCTGCCTCGACTACAAGGCCGGCGAACTGGCAGCACAGCTCAAGGCGGCGGCGCCGGCGGGCGTCGATGTCTATTTCGACAATGTCGGTGGCGAGATCACCGATACGGTGCTGGCGCGGATGAACCCGTTCTCGCGCCTGCCGCTGTGCGGGCTGATCTCGCAGTACAACGCGACCGAGGCCTACGGCATCCGCAACTTCCGCGCCATCCTGGTCAACCGGATCCGCGTGCAGGGCTTCATCGTGTTCGACTACATGAAGCGCTATCGCGAGGGTTTCGAAGCGCTGGCAGGCTGGTACGGCGAGGGCCGACTGCGTGGCCGCGAAACCGTCTCCGAGGGCCTCGAATCGGCGCCGCGGGCCTTCCTGGGCCTGCTGCGCGGCGAAAACACCGGCAAACAGCTCGTCAAGCTGCTCTGAGCCACGCTGTTATCATTGCGACAACGGATTCACCACGGGAGCAGGGCACATGGAAGGTCTAGGGCTGATTGCAGTCGTCGTCATCGCGCTTATCGTCATCGGCAGCAAGGCCTTCCTGACGGTCCCGCAGGGCTTCCAGTACACCCTCGAGCGCTTCGGCCGCTACAAGAAGACGATGGAACCGGGCTTCCACATCCTGATCCCGTTCATCGAAGCGGTCGGGCGCAAGATGAACATGATGGAGCAGGTGCTGGACGTGCCGCGCCAGGAAGTCATCACGCGTGACAACGCGATGGTGTCGATCGACGCCGTGGTGTTCTACCAGGTGCTGAACGCCGCCAAGGCGGCGTACGAAGTCGACAACCTGCGGATCGCGATCATCAACCTGACGATGACCAACATCCGCACCGTCGTCGGTTCGATGGATCTCGACGAATCGCTGTCGAAGCGCGACGAGATCAACTACCGCCTGCTGAAGGTCGTCGACGATGCGACCACGCCCTGGGGCGTCAAGTGCACGCGTATCGAGATCAAGGACATCTCCCCGCCGGCGGATCTGGTCGAGTCGATGGGTCGGCAGATGAAGGCGGAACGCGACAAGCGCGCCAACATCCTCGATGCCGAAGGCTTCCGCCAGGCAGCGATCCTCAAGGCCGAGGGCGAGAAGCAGGCGGCGGTGCTGCAGGCCGAGGGTGACAAGGAAGCTGCATTCCGCGAGGCCGAGGCGCGCGAGCGCCTGGCTCAGGCCGAAGCGCGCGCGACGGCCATGGTGTCGCAAGCGATCGCACAGGGTGACGTCCAGGCGATCAACTATTTCGTCGCGCAGAAGTATGTCGAGGCGCTGAAGGAGCTGGCGGCAGCGCCGAACCAGAAGGTGTTCATGCTGCCGATCGAATCCGCCGGCATCCTCGGCGCGCTTGGCGGCATTGCCGAACTTGCCAAGGATGCAATGACCAAACAGCCGGGCGGTTCCGCCGCCAAGCCGCGCGCGTCGCTGCCGCGGGAATCGGGAGACGTCTGATGTTCGAGTTCCTGACGCAACTGACGTGGTGGCACTGGATCGTCTTCGCGATCGCGCTGGCCGCGTTCGAGACTTTTCTGCCTGGCGCGGTCGCGTTCTGGTTCGCGATTTCGGCCGCCATCATCGGCCTGCTGCTGGTGGTGATTCCGCTGCCCTGGCAATGGCAGTGGGTGCTGTGGGCAGTGCTCGGCCTGGTCGCGATGCTGGGCTACCGACGCTATCGACGCGCAAACCCCGAGAAGGACGAAATGCCGACTCTCAACCAGCGCGGCCAGCAGTACGTGGGCCAGGTGTTCACGCTGGTCGAGGCGCTGCGCGACGGCACGGGCAAGGTCCAGATCGGCGACAGCGTCTGGAAGGTGCAGGGGCCGGACGCCCCGGTCGGCACCCGGGTCCGCGTGACGGGCGCCGACGCGACTGTGCTCACGGTCGAGACCGCCTGACGCGCAAGCTGCAACGACGACCCGATTCTCATGGCGTGTCCGCAGGAGGTTGCGATGACGGACAACTTCTTCGACTTCAAGGTCAAGGGCATCGATGGCGCCGCTGATCTGCTCGGTCCGTTGCGCGACCATGTCGTGCTGGCCGTCAACGTCGCGAGTCGCTGTGGTTACACGCCGCAGTACGCGGGTCTCGAGCAGCTCTACCGCGGCTTGAAGGTCGAGCGCTTCGCGGTAGTCGGCCTGCCGTGCAACCAGTTCGGCGCACAGGAACCCGGTAGCGAGGCGCAGATCGCGCAGTTCTGCAGCACGCAGTACGACGTCACCTTTCCGCTGGCCGCGAAGCTCGAGGTCAACGGCCCCGGCCGGCATCCGCTGTATGCGTGGCTCACCGCGCCTGCAAATGGCTTCGGTGGCGACATCGGCTGGAACTTCGAGAAATTCCTGATCGGTCGCGACGGGCGCATCCTGAAGCGCTATCCGGCCGGCACGAAACCGCAGGACAACGGACTGATGCAGGACATCGCCTCGGCTCTGTAGCAAACGGGGCGCCGTTCGCCCCGGGCCGCGGCGCGACAGGGGGTAGCGCCATGGTGACCGTCGAAGATCTGCTCGCGCGCAAGCCGCGCGCCCTGCATGCCATCGGGCCAGATGAACCCGTGCTCGAGGCAATCCGGCTGATGGCGGAACACGCCATCGGTGCCGTGCTGGTGCTGCGGGACGACACCATCGCCGGCATCGTTTCCGAACGCGACTATGCCCGCAAGGTCGTGCTGCTCGGTCGCTCGTCGAGCGAAACGCCGGTCTGGCAGATCATGACGACACCGGTCGTCACGGTCGCGCCGCAGCATGACCTCGAGCACTGCATGCGGCAGATGACCGAGTGCCGCATCCGTCATTTGCCTGTGGTTGCCGGGGGTCGCCCGGTCGGGATGCTGTCGATCGGCGACCTGGTCAAGGCCGTGATCGACGACCAGCGCCGCACGATCGAGCAGCTCGAGGCCTACATCCACTCGTGAGCGTGGCTACTTGCGCTGCCAGCGGTCCGCGGGCTGCAGTACGTCGCGCGCGCTGTCGCCGTCGAGCCAGCGGTGTGCGGCCGGATCGTCGCGCAGGAATGCGTCCCAGAACGCCGTCGACGCGGCCAGCATCGCGCGATGGTGGTTCGGATTGCGTGGTTCGCGGTCACCCGGCAAGGCGCGGTCGGTGAACGCCGAATGTTCGGCAGCGTCGAGCACGAGTTCGTACTTCCCGCCGGGCGGCAGGGCCGGGAACACGGCAAGCCGCGACTCGACCGTCGCATCACCGATCAGTGCCGTGTCGTGCGTGCCGGTCATCAGCAACCACGGGCGATCGACCGCGCCAAACGCCGCGGCTGCACCGCCGCCGCGCGTCGGTGCGTTCGGGCTGAACATGACCGCGGCGTCGATGCGCGGATCACTGAACGCCCGGCGGCCGTTCTGGAAGCGCTGGCCGGCCACCGCCTGCGTCGTCAGCGCACCGAACGAGTGCCCGGACATCCCGATGCGTGTCAGGTCGAATCGCGCGCGCAATGGGTCATCGGCGGCGCCGTTCCAGCGCGTCAGCGCATCGAGCACCGCGCGCACGTCGTCGATGCGGACAAGGAAGTTCTGCACGGACGCTGCGTCGCGCAACGCGTTGCGTCGCTGTGCCGGCGCGATGTCGCGCCAGACGGACTCGTCGCTCCCAGGGTGCTGGACGAATACGGTCGCGTAGCCGCGCGCCGCCCAGTGCTCGCCGAGGAACGCATTGCCACGGTTCGAGCCGCCGAGCCCGTGGCTGAACAGCACGACGGGCGCGGCATCACCGACGGCGGGCAGGTAGATGCGCAGCGGCAGGACCCGTGCGCCGCCGTCGATCGACACGGTCCGATCCAGCGTGCTGGTCGCCGTGAGCTCCGGCGCGGGTCGAGCCAGCGGGTCGTAGACTGGCGTCGCCGTGAACCCAACGCCGCCACCCAGCAGGGCGCACAGCACGGCAGCGACACAGGTAGCGGTGACACGAGGACCAGCCATGCGGGTACAACGGGCGCGCCGCGCTGCGGTTGACAGGGCTGGCGTGACGACTACATTGGCCGCCCGGTGAAGCAACGCATCGATCCACGACGCCCACGTCGCCGTCCGCGCAGCCGCGCAGCGCCAGCAGGTGCTGCGCAGGGTTTTGCGCCGGTGGCCGATGCCCGGGCGCGCGTGCTGATCCTGGGCAGTCTGCCGGGCGCGCGCTCGCTGCAGCTGCAGCAGTACTACGGCCTGCCGCGCAACGCGTTCTGGCGCATCCTGTCCGCCGTGACGGGTGTGGACGCCGTCGCGGATTACGCCGCGCGTCTCGCCGGCCTGAAACGCTGTGGCATCGCGCTGTGGGACGTGATCGCGACGGCACGGCGTCGTGGCAGCCTCGACGCAGCAATCGATCGCGACGGCCTGGTCGTCAACGACTTCGCAACCTTCTTCGCTGCGCATCCGCGCATCGAGCGCATCTGCTGCAATGGCGCGACCGCCGCTGCGCTGTACCGGCGGTTGGTGCTGCCGACGCTGCCTGCGCCGATTGCCGCGCTGCCGCTGCGGACGCTGCCTTCGACCAGCCCGGCGCACGCGGCACTGTCATTCGAGGCCAAGCAGGCGCGCTGGCTGGAGGCGCTGGTTGGCGCTCAATTGCCGTAGATGACGCGCGGCAGCCAGGTCACGATCTGCGGCCAGATCGCGAGGATCACGAGCGCGATCAGCTGCAGCGCGACCCACGGCATGATGCCGCGATAGATCGTGCCGGTGGAGATGGATTCCGGCGCGACGCCGCGCAAATAGAACAGCGCGAAGCCGAAGGGCGGTGTCAGGAACGAGGTCTGCAGGTTCATCGCGATCATGATCGCGAGCCACAGTGGATCCAGCCCCATCGCGAGCAGCACCGGCGCGACGATGGGCACGACCACGTAAGTGATTTCGATGAAGTCGAGCACGAAGCCGAGCACGAACATGATCAGCATGACGATGATCATCGCGCCGACCACGCCGCCGGGCAGGCCGGTCAGCAGTTCGTGCACGACGTCGTCGCCGCCAAGCCCGCGGAACACCAGCGAAAACACGGAAGCACCAATCAGGATCATGAACACCATGGCGCTCATGCGCACCGTGCCGCCCATGATTTCGCGCAGGCGCGGCAAAGACAGCTCGCGCTTGATCGCCGCCATCAGCAGCGCACCGGCTGCGCCGACCGCGGCCGCTTCCGTCGGGGTCGCGATGCCGGC